>NZ_DIQL01000001.1:35744-114717 GCF_002427225.1 Proteiniphilum sp. UBA5463
AATGGAAAATTCTCCACATCATTGGATTTATATCACAAACAAACTTCCGACATGTTGATAGAAGCTGCTTATTCGGCTTTAGCAAACGATGAAATTGGAAAACCGTACATCAACTACGGAGATATGAAAAACGTGGGTGCCGATTTTACATTTAATTATCGGGATAAAAAAGGTGATTTTTCCTGGGACCTCGGATTGAATTTATCAACCTATAAAAATACGGTATTGCGCCTTTCCAACTCCGATGATTTTGCTTTATGGGGATATGGTGACCGCTTTGATGTGGGTGAAACACGTACGATTAAAGGGCGTCCCATATCGGAATTTTATGGCTTTAAGATTATAGGCTTTTATGAAAATGAACAAGACGTCATGAATTCTCCGGTTCCCTATAATACCACCCAAAAAGATTTGTTGGATCCCGATAAACCGGGTCCGCAGGAGTATGTGGGAAAGTACAAGTATGCCGATTTGGGTGGAGGCGAAAATGGAGAACCCGATGGTAAGATCGATATGAACGACCGTACAGTCATCGGTAGTCCGCATCCCGATCTAATTGCCGGCTTAAATGCTTCTTTTACGTATAAAAATTGGGATTTGACTATGTTTTGGTATTCAACCCTAGGAAACGATATTCTCAATAACACCAAATTTTTTACTGATTTTCCCCTGTTTGGAGGGAACCGCTCCACTCGAATGCGCGATCTTTCCTGGAAAAAAGGTGCCGACAATTCAAAAGCCCAATTGCCCATATTAGACTCAAAGGATGGTTGGACAGGAAAAGTGCTTAATTCTTACTACATTGAAGACGGTTCATTTTTAAGGTTGAAAAATTTAGTGGTTGGGTATACATTGCCTAAGTCATGGTTACAAAAGGCAACTATTTCCAACCTACGTATATATCTACAAGCTGAGAACTTGTTGACCTTTACAAAATACACCGGATTGGATCCTGAAATTACGAACAGGGAAACCGGAGTGGGTAATCGTGCCGACTTGAGCCGTGGAATTGATGGTGGAGGCTGGCCCACAACAATGCGATTAATTTTTGGCGTAAATTTCGCTTTTTAAATTACTTTAAATTATTAAACAGTATGAAAAATAATAATATTCTGATATCATTTATTGCCACAATTTTTATTATGCTGGCTTCTTGTGGAGAAAGTTTTCTTTATAAAACGCCTCAAGGGAGTATAGATCAGGCTGCTTTGATGAATAAGACAGGTGTCGATTTACTTACTACAACAGCTTATGCCAATCTTACTGAAGATGGCTGGGGTGCTAGCCCTTTTAACTGGACGTTTGGAGGCATGTATGGCGGCGACGCCAACAAAGGCTCCGATGCCAATGACCAGTCCGTTTTAAACGATATGGAGAAATATAGTGTGCAATCGAACAATAACTATATTAATCAAAAATGGATATGGGTGTATAAAGGCGCAAAACGGGTGAACATTGCTTTGCAAACCATAGAAGAAGTGGAAGAAGAGTTGCCGGAAATTTTTGTGAAAACCCGGAAAGGGGAACTGTATTTTCTCCGAACGTTGTTCTATTTTGAGGGCATAAAAGTGTTTGGCCCTTTCATTCCATGGGTGGATGAAACCGTCAAGGAAAATGATCCCAAAATACATAATGATGTTGACATTTACCCGAAAGTATTGGCCGACATAGATGTTGCTATAACTAATTTGCCGGAAAAACAGGATTTGCCTGGAAGAGCAAATTTGTGGGCAGCCAAAGCGTTAAAGGCTAAAATCCTGATGCAAAAAGGCGACATGGCTTTAGCAAAACCCATTCTGAAAGATGTAATAGATAACGGCCAAACATCCAATGCCCTGAAATATGGGTTGGAAGATGATATGAACGCCAATTTTGATAGTTATCGCGATAACGGTAAAGAGTCTATTTTTGCGGTTCAATTTTCTAACGACTATAACAATGCCAATACAGGAATGTCTTTATGCTATCCCCATGGTGGTGCCGATTCTCCCGGTGGATGTTGTGGCTTTTACCAACCTTCTTATGAATTGGCTAATTCTTTTAAAGTGGGTACGGACGGATTACCTTTATTAGATAATTCTTACAGGAGCGAGCCGTATGTATCGGTAAAAAACCCGTCTACTGAAAAAGAAGCGCCACTATCTGTCAATACCAATGCCCTTGTTGACCCACGTCTCGATTTTGCCATTGGACGTTTCGGTATCCCCTATAAAGACTGGGGGTTTCCCAAAAGCAACTGGGTGAGAGATATGGGGAACGGCGGATTCTTTATGCCTAAGAAACACGTTTATTCAAAAAAAGAATTAGACGCGGGATTGGCCGGTGGAGGATTAAGTGCCGGTTGGGCACCGGGGTCGGCCATAAACTTGCAATACCTGAGTTTAAGGGATATGATATTGCTTTATGCCGAATGTTTGGCGAATGACGGAAATACAGCGGAAGCCATGAATATGGTCAACCAAATTCGTAAACGGGCCGCTCTTCCCGTGAACATAATCAAACTGCCAAATGGTAATCCTGCGGCAAATTACCTTGTCAAAGAGTATCCTTCCACGCATGCTGTGTTCACCAATAAAGAATTATGTATAAAAGCAGTTCGGATGGAACGGAAATTGGAACTGGCCATGGAAGGACAACGCTGGTTTGATCTGGCACGATGGGGTGGCGAATATATGTCGCAGCAAATTAAAGAATATATCGATTTTGAGAAGGGATATTTGTTCACCAAATTCAGTGCTGCTGTTACACTGGATGCAAGTAAAACTATGTTCCCAATACCTCAAACTCAAATTCAAACCATGGGAAATGATGAAAACGGCGAACCATATTTGGTACAACCCGATCCATGGAAATAAATAATTTTATATAACTGAACTAAAAGGGAGGATATCCTCCCTTTTATATTGATTTTAAGGTTTATGATCAGATACAAATTATCAATCGTTGCTATTGCAATCTTTATGTTTGCAGGGTGTAAAAGAAGCAACCCGGAGTTAATGGATTTCACTTACAAGTTCACCATGGAGAGTATCGGGAATTATAAGGTAGAATTTCAGATGAATTCCGATTCCACCTATAAAATTGAACAGAATAATTATTTTTTTGATAAATACGAAGGGGTTAGCCGTCCAGTAGTCAGACAGGGCAATCTAACAACAGAGGAGTATATAGAACTTAGGGAATTGGTAAGTAAAAGCGGTATTAATGATATGAGAGAATCTTACGGATTTGAGAAAAATAATAATTTACAAAATTCAATTTTATATATCATTGAATTGGTTCAAAACGGTCAAAGCAAATTCATTTCTATTAATGCCAATGGTGGAGAACGTTTTCCAGACGACTTCAACCGTCTGATCGAGACTACCGGAGATTTCATTGATTACAAACTGGACGAATAATGTTTATTGTTTGTTTCAATTTATACTTTTTCTTGTTTACATATTTCATTGCAAGTGTCTTGTCTGTTTAAGCACACATATTAAAGCCAGTCATTGTTAGTTCTTGCACGATGCCAAATCATTAAAAGAAAATTTTGAGTGATAAAATAGAAAAATTAATTGAAGCAAATTTTTACGAGCGGCATCTGAAAAGAGTACTGGTTGATGAATTATTGGCAGATTATCAGATCTATTGGAGTAATTTGGAAAAATTACTACCCAATGCCGATAAATATATTGGTATTTTTTTAAAGATTTATTGGGCCTGGCAAAACATCTGTTGCGAGTATTGTTAAACCGAATTAATTTTTAAGGGTCCCTCGTAAAAGGAAATACTCCTGTTCCAAAAAACCTGTTCCAAAAAACCTAAGAAAATAGTATCTTTGCATTTTGTTTTGAAATAAAAAACATAGCAAGGGTTAGGAGAAGGTGCAAAGAAACCTTACGCTCCAGATCGGTTAATCCGTGGCATATTACTTCTATCCTTGGTTTTTAACGTGTAACATATAACTTGTATGATGACTTCCAAAGAGATTAGACAGTCGTTCAAAGATTTTTTTCAATCGAAAGAACACCATATTGTTCCTTCGGCTCCCATGGTAATTAAAAACGACCCCACATTAATGTTTACCAACGCCGGAATGAACCAGTTCAAAGATATTATCCTTGGCAATACGCCTGCAAAATATCCGAGGGTTGCCGATTCCCAAAAATGTCTGCGCGTGAGCGGTAAACATAACGATTTGGAAGAAGTCGGACACGACACATACCACCATACCATGTTCGAGATGCTTGGTAACTGGTCTTTTGGCGACTATTTCAAGAGGGAGGCTATTGAATGGGCATGGGAGTATCTTACCGAAGTACTTAAGCTTGATAAGGATAGGCTGTATGCCACTGTTTTTGAAGGCGCTGCCGAAGAGAATCTTGAGCGTGACGATGAGGCGGCTTCATACTGGGAGCGATACCTGCCTAAAGGGCGGATTATAAACGGGAACAAGCATGATAATTTTTGGGAGATGGGTGATACAGGCCCTTGCGGCCCATGCTCCGAGATACACATCGACATCCGCCCCGACAGTGAACGCGCGAAGGTTGACGGGCTTACTCTCGTGAACAGAAGTCATCCGCAAGTGATCGAGATATGGAACCTGGTATTTATGCAATATAACCGTAAAGCAGACGGTTCGCTGGAACCTTTACCCGCGAAAGTTATAGATACCGGTATGGGATTTGAACGATTGTGTATGGCAGTACAGGGTAAATTGTCGAACTACGACACCGATCTTTTTCAGCCAGTCATCCGAAAGATAGGTGATATAAGTGGAAGACAATATGGAGAGGATGAAAAAACCGATATCGCTATGCGTGTTATCGCAGACCACCTGCGTACGATTGCTTTCTCCATTACCGATGGCCAGCTTCCTTCTAACGCCAAAGCAGGGTATGTAATCCGTCGTATTCTGCGTCGTGCAGTCCGTTATGGGTACACTTTCCTGGGGATGCATGAACCGTTTATGTTTAATCTTATCCCTGTCCTAATAGAAGTTATGGGCGATGCTTATCCCGAGCTGATAGCTCAGCAAACGCTTATCAAGAAGGTGATGAAGGAGGAAGAGGAGTCGTTCCTGCGTACCCTGGAGACCGGAATAAAACTACTTGAGAAAAATATGCCCGATGAAGAGTGTGGGGAGTTGAGTGGCGAGATTGCTTTTAAGCTTTACGATACCTTCGGATTCCCGCTTGATCTGACCGGACTGATCCTGCGTGAGCATGGGATGACGGTTGATGTGACCGGCTTTAATGCAGAGATGCAAAAACAGAAGGATAGAGCACGCAAAGCGGCTGCAGTGGAGACGGGCGACTGGACAAAAGTGCAGGATGGTGATCCGGAGTTTGTGGGGTATGATGAAACGGAATGTATAACCCAAATTCTTCGTTACCGGGAAGTGAAGCAGAAAAAAAACAGTTTCTATCAGATTGTGCTCTCACGTTCTCCTTTCTATGCTGAGATGGGAGGGCAGGTTGGCGACAAAGGCTGGCTGATTTCGGATGAAGGTGAGAAAATAGAGATATTCGACACCAAACGTGAAAATAATTTGGCGGTGCATCTCACTCATAAACTGCCAGATAACCTGGAAGGTACATTTACAGCCAAAATTGATATGGATAAAAGGACAGCAACAGAGTGCAATCACTCTGCTACACACCTGATGCATGAGGCATTGCGTGAGGTGTTGGGCGCACATGTGGAACAAAAAGGGTCATATGTGTCACCAGAACTGTTGCGGTTCGACTTCTCCCATTTTCAAAAAATGACACCCGGGGAGATCCGTAAGGTGGAGGAAGAGGTGACAGCCAGGATTAGGAAAAACTTCCCCATAGAAGAGCATCGCCATGTTCCCATTGAAGAGGCAAAGGCTCAGGGAGCAATAGCTCTGTTCGGAGAAAAATATGGCGACGATGTACGCACTGTTCGCTTCGGTTCCTCTATTGAGCTGTGTGGTGGTACTCATATATCCTCTACAGGCCGTATAGGAACATTCCGAATTATCAGCGAAAGCGCTATTTCCGCAGGGGTCCGCCGTATAGAAGCGTTAACCGCCAAGGTTTGTGAAGATTATCTGTATGCAAAGGAAGATGCGTTGTACGAAATCAAGAATCTTCTTAATAATGTGCCTGATGTGATGCAGGGGATACATCGGATGCTCTCAGATAACGAGGATATGAAGAAGCAGCTCCAGGAGTATGTGAAAGAGAAAACCGAGCAGCTAAAGCAGATGATTATCGATAAGAAGCAGGAGGTCAATGGTGTGATTCTCTTTAAAATTATATTGCCGATGGGCTCTGCAGAAGTTATGAAAGATATCGCATATCAGCTTAAAGGGCAGTTCCCGGAGAAGATGCTTTTTGTGGGTGCCACTGTCTCAAGCGGGAAACCCAGCCTTACGGTTATGCTTAGTGACGATCTGGTAGAGAAAGGATTCCATGCCGGAAAGATGGTGCAGGAAGCAGCAAAACATATTCGGGGAGGTGGTGGGGGACAACCTCATTTTGCTACTGCCGGAGGTAAAAATGCACAAGGGATGAGTGCTGCAGTAGAGGCGATAGTCCATAAATTGAAAGTGTAAGGAACGTTTACAGATGTTTTTTTACAAATACTATAACTGCAAATTATGAACTGTTTTCAGAGACTGATTTTCATTGCGTGTGCCTTTTTCTCTCTTTTTGCATATCCCGGTGAACCGGCTGATTTGGTGAACCCCTTTATCGGGACAACAAATTACGGAACCACAAATCCCGGTCCGGTGCTGCCGAACGGCATGATGTCGGTATCGCCGTTTAATGTGATGGGATCTAATAAGAACAAGTTTGATAAGGACAAGCAGTGGTGGTCTACACCCTATTCAAATGTGAACCGTTTTTTAACAGGTTTTTCACATGTGAATCTGAGCGGAGTAGGTTGCCCTGAAGCAGGTTCACTCTTGTTGATGGCTACCTCGGGAGATTTAAACGTAAACTACACGGAATATGGGAGTGAATATACCAGTGAGACTGCTACTCCTGGTTATTACTCCAACATACTCACAAAGTATAATATCAAAGCGGAGGTATCGGCTACTTCCCGAAGCAGCATTGCCCGTTTCACCTTTCCCGAAGGAGAGGCAAATATAATTCTGAACCTGGGTGAGGGACTTACCAATGAGTCCGGAGCTTGGATGCGCCGAGTGAGCGATACCGAAGTTGAAGGTATGAAACTTTTGGGTTCGTTTTGTTATAACCCTCAAGCGGTGTTTCCCATCTATTTTGTTATGCGGGTAAACAAAAACCCCAAAGCTGCCGGTTATTGGAAGATGCAGCGTGAGATGGGAGTTGAAGCACAGTGGGATGAGACCAGTGGAAAAAGAAAGCTATATACCCGGTATGACCGAGATATTGCCGGTGATGATATCGGCGCATTTTTTATGTATGATATGACGGGGGGAGAGTCGGTTGAAGTTCAGATAGGAGTCTCTTTTGTGAGTACCAAAAATGCACGTTTGAACCTGGAAACAGAACAGCCCGGTTTCGATTTTGAAAAAGTTAAGCGTGATGCGCGCAAGGCATGGAACGATGCTTTGTCGAAAGTTATACCTGAAGGAGGTTCCAAAGACCAGCAGGTTATTTTCTATACCAGTCTCTATCATGCTCTCATTCACCCGAATGTGTTGAATGATGTGAATGGTGAATACCCCGAAATGGAAGGTAACGAAATCCGCAAAACAGATTCAGCCCGATACACAGTTTTCTCACTCTGGGATACCTACAGGAATGTACACCAGCTCTTAACACTGCTTTACCCCGAAAAGCAGCTGAATATGGTCCGCTCCATGGTAAACATGTATAAAGAGGGAGGTTGGCTGCCAAGATGGGAGCTTTACAGCCGCGAAACGCTCACCATGGAGGGTGATCCCGCCATCCCGGTGTTGGTGGATAGCTGGATGAAAGGTCTTCGCGACTTTGATGTAGAGGCTGCCTATAATGCTATGTATAAATCTGCTGCTACTCCGGGAAAAGATAATTTTATCCGTCCAGATATTGACGACTATATTGCCAGGGGATATATTCCGTTAAGGGAGGAGTTTGATAATTCAGTGTCACACGCACTGGAATACTATATCGCCGATAATGCCTTGTCAAAATTTGCAAAAGCTCTGGGAAAAGATGATGATGCAAATCGGTTTTACAGCCAGTCGCTAAATTACAGGAAATACTATTCTACGGAGTATGGGGTGTTTCGACCTATTCTGCCCGACGGTGAATTCCTGTCGCCTTTCAACCCCAAGCAGGGCGAGAATTTTGAGCCTGTACACGGTTTCCACGAGGGGAGCTCCTGGAACTACTCATTTATGGTGCCCCACGATGTGGAGGGGTTGATAAAAATGCATGGCGGCAAACGGAAGTTTGTAAAAAAGCTGCAGGAGGTATTTGACGATGGGCATTACGACCCTACTAACGAGCCTAACATCAGCTATCCTTATCTTTTCAGTTATCTGAAGGGGGAGGAGTGGCGAACGCAGGTGATTACCCGGGAGCTGCTTGCGAAACATTTCAAAAACTCACCTGACGGGCTTCCCGGCAACGATGATACCGGCACCATGTCGGCCTGGGCTGTATTTACCATGATGGGTCTTTATCCCGATAATGCAACAGACCCCTCGTATACGTTTACAACACCTGTTTTCGACAAGCTGACAATAACACTTGATGCATATCGTTACAACAGTCACACGATTGAAATAGAGAGTGTGCGGCCTTCAGACAAGGCTATCTTAATTGACAGAATAGAGGTCGATGGCAAACGGTGGAAAAACCACCGGATTACCCACGATGAGCTGGTGAAAGCAAAAAGAATAGTTTTCTATCTCAAAGAGAGGAGATAAAACGAGTTCGCCTGGCATATCCTGTTGTGCTTGTCACCGTAATTTTTGTTTGCTGAGAAAGCAACGATACCTGCATGTTTTACTGTCAAACATATCAACCAGCAACCGCTTTTCAGTGATAGTGTTAGACCATAACATGTTTGAGCTCACTCCTAAAATTGTGAATATCAAAAATTATTATTTTTAATGCATTGAGTGTCAATATCTGTCTAGGCTCTACTGCAAAAAAATTATCGGAGAGGAGTGCTGTAATATGTCTATTTTTTATATTTACTGGAAAATCATAACTTTGCAATCATTCATTTGCTAATTCTGGAAAAATTATGAGTGTACCCTTAGCTGAACGGTTGCGGCCGCAAAATCTTGATGAGTTTATCGGACAAAAGCATTTGGTCGGTAAGGGTGCTGTATTGCGCCGGATGATAGACTCCGGCAGGATACCGTCTATCATATTCTGGGGACCACCGGGAGTAGGGAAGACGACCCTTGCCCATATAATCGCCAATACTGTGAACGCACCTTTTTACAAGCTGAGTGCTATAAATTCAGGGGTGAAGGATGTGCGTGAGGTGATTGGAAAAGCAAAGAGCAATAGTTTTTTCAACAATGCCGCACCAATACTCTTCATAGATGAAATACACCGGTTCAGTAAGTCGCAGCAGGATTCCCTTCTGAATGCCGTAGAGACCGGTACGGTAACACTTATAGGGGCCACTACCGAAAACCCTTCATTCGAAGTAATCAGGCCGCTCCTGTCGCGCTGCCAGGTGTACGTGCTGAAATCCCTTGAGAAGAAAGACCTGGAGGTGCTGCTGCAGCGTGCACTAAAGGAAGATCTTATCCTGAAAGAGAAAAAAATTGAAGTGAAAGAGTCTGGAGCCCTGTTTAGATTTTCGGGAGGTGATGCCCGCAAACTGCTGAATATACTAGATCTGACAGTCGCCTACAATAACGAAGATGATATTGTGATTACCGACAAGATGGTCACCGAGCGGCTGCAGGAGAATCCGGCTGCTTACGACAAAGGAGGTGAGATGCATTACGATATAATCTCTGCCTTTATCAAATCGATCCGTGGAAGTGATCCCGATGCGGCAATTTATTGGCTAGCAAGAATGGTGGCAGGAGGAGAAGATCCCAAATTCATTGCGCGAAGGCTTGTTATTTCTGCCGCCGAAGATATAGGCCTGGCTAACCCAAACGCGTTGCTCCTGGCAAATGCCTGTTTCGAAACACTGCAAAAGATCGGTTGGCCCGAAGGCAGGATTGTATTGGCAGAAACAACCATCTACCTGGCAGCATCGCCCAAAAGTAATTCCGCTTATCTGGCAATTGACAATGCCATTGCTAAAGCCGAACAGACCGGTAATCTGCCTGTTCCGCTGCATTTACGCAACGCTCCCACCTCATTGATGAAAGAGCTTGATTATGGCAGGGAATATAAATATTCACACGACTATGATAATCATTTCGTAAGGCAGGATTACCTTCCCAAAGAGTTGAAAGGGAGTAAGTTCTGGGATCCTCAGTCGAATGCGGCTGAAGCAAAGATGTATGAGCTGATGAAGAAGTTGTGGGGTAATAAATAGATCAATACCAGTCCATTCCCCTGTCATAAGGCGAGCTTCGCTGTTCGTATTTCAAATCCTGTAGCATAGAAGAGTTGGCTCGAATCACAAAGTTGTACGATTTATATGGCCCTATTGGTATGAAGCTGGCCGACATGGTCCAGCAGTGCAGATTCCGGGTGAGCGTACAATTGATGTTAGTGAATTTTTTAAGGTCGAAATTGTAGTCGGTATTGAAAGTGAAGTTCCAGTTTTTTGTAGGCTGGAGTGAACCGCTCATGCCGAAATTATGAGTTAGCTTGCCACTGTACTCCATTCTTTCTTTATTGAACTCTCCATAACCATACCTCAAAGAATAATTGAATGAGATGTTCCAGTTTACATTATTTATCAGATAGCCATCGCTATCGAACTCCCCTGTTTTGTCTTCAGAACGGTCGAACGAGCTTCTTTTTTCGGCTTCTTCATAAGGGTTTGCCCCCATTGTGCCATCGTCTGGCAGATTGTTTTCCGGGTTTTTAGCGCCTTTATCCTTATCGCCCTCTTCACTGCTGCGGCTGAATAATTTTTTGAATGTATCCTGATTCAGTGAGTATGAGAAAGATGTGCCTGTACTCATAAGCTTCCCAAATCCTTTGCCGTTGACTATCCTTAGTTTGTCTATCTGGCGGGGGGTCCCGTTTTGATCAAGTGCATACAGGTATGGGTCCCATGTTGCATTTAGGCTGAGAGTGTATGATTTTGAGAATTTCAACCGGATATTTGAGTTTATCATACTCCACTTCATGGAGTCGGCCATCATATTGTAATTAAAATTGATTCCCAGATCATCAATAAGGCTGACTTTGCGCACTCCTGTTGAGTCTTTGTCTGATCTGATCTTCATCTCAATATTGTTTTTGAAATCGAATCCTATGCTCCCGCTCTTCCCTTTCGGAGCAGTTCCGAACATCATTGTTGAGTAGGGAGAATAGGTATATTCTACATCCTCGCCATACTCATTCTTATAGGTGTATGTCTCGAAGAAATTGTATTTCGGATCGCCGAAGTCCGGCCTGTAGTTCAGACTGATACTGGGTGAGAATGCGTGGCGAATGGCCTGTATCTTATCTCCGAATATCGACCATGGAGTGAACATACCGTACAACTTTGTCTGTAAGCTTAGTGAAGTGCTGTAGTCATAAACCCGTTTAAATCCTTGAATTGTATCAATTGTGACATGTCTCTTGGCTATGGGATCCCAGGCTTGTTTGTGAGCACCGGTATACCATCGTTCTGTATAATTCAACGATGGCGATACCTGAATAAAATCGAACAGAGTAAACGTTGCACTCACGGGAATGCTGTGACGCATCCCGTTTGTCCAGTCTCTCACCAGGTTAGACTTCAGAAACAGGTCTTCTTTGGTGGTTATGGAGTTTCTGAACTCTCCTGAATAGCTCATTGATATCTTTTCGAACCATCTTTCATCACCCACCAAATTCTTTCTTTTGAACGGATAGATTCGGCTCATGTTGATTGAAAGATTAGGAAGTGTGGCTGCAATGGTGGAATCTCGCGATACCTGGTTGATGCTCATTGTTGCAGAAAGGCTCCATGGAGAGTCAGGGAAACGTTGTGTGAGGTTAACACTCGAACTTTTGGTGTTGTTAGATGCCTCACGCGAGTATAACCTGCTGAGATCTCTGTGGTTGTTTCTGCTTGTAGAGAAGTTTACGCTTGCAGAGAGTGTGCGATACATATTTGCTTTCGGATCCTGCGAATGGGTCCAGTTGATTCGCAGGTCTTTTGCCACGGAGTAAGCTTCCGGTACAACTTTCTTTAGTTCTTTTTCTCCGGTAACAGTATTCAGGTAATATACATTGAAACTCCCTGAGTATCTATATCTTTTACGGTAATTTGAGCGAGCACCGATACCCCATGAACCCTTTGTATATATCTCACCGGTTACAGCAAGATCAATATAATCGCTCAATGCAAAATAGTAACCACCATTCTGAAGATAGAATCCTCGGGTCATCTCATCTCCGTATCCCGGCATAATAATGCCTGATGAATAAGTTTTCGTGAATGGGAAGAATGCAAAGGGCAGCACAATGGGAAAGAGGGGCACATCGGCTACCACCAGCCAGGCCGGGCCTGTAACGACATCTTTTTCGGGGCGTACTTTTGCTTTAGACAGGTTCAGATAAAAGTGTGGATGATCATGATTGTCACAGGTGGTATATTTTGCATTTCTCATATAGAAAGAGTTATCAGCGTTCATCTTCGCATCATTTGCAACTATATGCCCCTCTCCCTGTTGAGTAATAACATTATTGATAAATGCTTTACGTGTATCAAAATTATATCGAACCTTCTTCATCTCATACTCAGTACCACTTTCCGAAAATACAGGATATCCGAATTCTTTCCCCACGGAGTCGATGCCAAATGTAGATGAAATAATGCTGCTGTCCATATCCATAGTGATAAATTCCCCCTTGATACCCATTTCACCATATTTTATTTCGGCATTTCCATATAGAAATCCCATGTTGTCGGCGGTGAACACCATTGAGTCCTGTGCTGTATAAAGGACAGCAGCTTTCAGCATCTGTTCCCCGTCAGGTACAGTATCTTGTGCTATTGGTGCTATCAAAGTATCCGTAGCTATTGAGAGTGCAACAGAGTCAGGCAGTTGAATCGAATCGGATGATAATGGTTCCTGTGGAATTGTGCCGGGAACAATATTCTGTTTCGAGATATCGGCCGACGCTGTCGCATCTAACACACTGTCCCTGTTATCTGATTCAGAGAATGATGTTTCAGGTGAGAGAATATCTTTATCTTCTGAATCGGGTAGCAGAGCTGCCGATGCAGAAGGTTTGGTTATCTGATTTGTCACTACACTCGTCTTCCTTACCGAAGAGCAATGAAGGCAAAGTGACAGAACGATAAGTAGATATGTAAAATGTAATAGCTGCCTCATTCGCAAAGAGCCGGTAGTAATGGTTTTCAAACACAAAACTACTCATTAATGCATTAATTTGCAGCAAAAATAATAAAAAGAAACTTAAGACAGGCCGATTAGCCTCTTTTTAAAATGATCAAGGTTGTTAGAAAGCTGATACGAATGTTTTTTTTTCTGCATGAATGCTGCAAGTCCTGCTGGTATCTCAATGGTAGTACCGGTACTTTCTTCAACTGTTTCTTTAAATTTTGCAGGATGTGCCGTGGCAAGGAAAATGCCTGTTTCTCCTCTGGCCCTACCTTCTTTTAATGCACAATATGCGCATGCACCATGTGGGTCGAGCAGATAACCGGTTCTTTCAAAAACAGAACGGATAGTGATTCTTATATCATCGTCTGAATATGTATATCCGGATATTTCCTGCCGGATAGCTTTGTGTGAATAACCGTACAAATCAATAATTCGGTCGAAATTGCTGGGTGCACCCACATCCATCGCATTGGCTATGGTTTGAACTGAGGGTTTGGGTGAGTATATTCCAGTATTCAAATAGTTGAAAAACACATCATTCCTATTGTTCGCGGCGATAAAGCGTTTAATGGGTAATCCCATGCGCCTGGCAAATAGCCCTGCTGTAAGGTTACCAAGGTTTCCACTTGGTACAGAAACAACTACATCGTTGCAGATGCCCAGCTTTGCTAATTGGGCATAAGCATGAAAATAGTAAAAAGATTGCGGAAGAAATCGTGCCACATTAATTGAGTTTGCCGAGGTTAGGTTCATCTGCTTGTTCAGTCCCTTATCCATGAATGCTGATTTAACCAGTGCCTGGCAATCGTCGAATGTTCCATCTACTTCGAGTGCAACAATATTCTGACCCAGTGTGGTGAACTGTGCTTCTTGAATATCGCTCACCTTTCCCGAGGGATACAATACGTACACCCTTATACCATCAACCCCAAGAAAGCCGTTGGCAACAGCACTTCCAGTATCACCGGAAGTGGCGACCAGTACTTTTACATCATCCTGATGTTGCTCTTTCACAAAGTATGAGAGCAACCTGGCCATGAAACGGGCTCCTACGTCTTTGAATGCGAAGGTGGGACCGTGAAACAGTTCTAACACATAAATTCCTTCTTCCACCTTTTTTATGGGGATATCAAAATTAAGTGTATCGCTAACAATGGATTCAAGTTTATCTTTTGGAATATCTTCACCAAAAAAAGCATCTGCAACGGTTTTAGCGATATCGTTTAATCTGGCGTTACCGATCTCGTTGAAGAAAGTATCGGGAAGCTGCTTGATCTTTTCAGGCATATATAGGCCCTTGTCAGATGCGAGCCCTTTTACTACCGCTTCCTTAAGGGAAGCCAGCGGCGCTTTTTTGTTTGTGCTGTAATAGTTCATTATTGGATTTTTTATTTCTTCACTTTTTTAATTTCCTGGATTTTTGGCAACGTTCCGCAATTTTTCTCAATGACTGCTCATAATATATTGATTATCAGCATTGAATAACGTTTTATAATGTACGGTGTAGTTACCTGATTATATTGATAATAAGTGAAAATTTACCGGGCTGCTATTTGAGAATAGTTTGTATAAATTCATTGCCTTTCAGGAGTCCGAAAGCACCCTCTCCTGCTGTAAACTCATTAAAAACCTGTACCTTGTCGGGAGAGATATCTCTGTGGTAAACAAGAAACGGCACAGCGTCGCGAGTGTGAGTACGAATGGCGCAGGGTGTAGGATGATCGGGGAGTATGGCAATTATTACCGGTTCGTCCCATTTTATTGTCTCCTCGTATATTTTCTTTACAACGCGCGAGTCAAGGTCCTCTATAGTTTTTATTTTTAACAATACGTCTCCTTCGTGTCCTGCCTCATCGCTGGCTTCTATGTGAAGATAGACAAGATCGTTTTTTTTCAGTGCACTGAGTGCAGCCTGCGTCTTTCCCTCATAATTAGTGTTGTACAATCCTGTAGCACCCTCAACCATTATAACCTCCAGCCCGGCATAAACACCGATTCCCCGTATCAGGTCGACTGCCGAAATTACAGCACCACCTTTTATCGGGAACAATTCACTGAGTGGTTTCATTTTTGGGTGGAAGCCGGGCGACCAGGGCCAGATGCTGTTAGCCGGGTCTTTGCCCTCAGCCACTCTTTTTTTATTCACTGGATGATCACCCAAAATCTGCTGAGAGTCAAGGATCAGGTTGTTTAATTTGCGCGCAGTCTGTTCAGCCTCAATGCTCTCAGCCTTTATAAGGTGGATGGAATATGGCTTTTCAGGAATATCGTGCGGGGGTGTACAGCGTATATGCTTGTTCCCTCCTTTCATCTTCAAAAGGTGGCGGTAAGAGACCCCGCTGTGAAAACTAAAAATTTCGTCTCCTAACTTTTTATTCAGGAAACAAATTAGTTCGGCTGCTTCGGGAGTGGTGATATGTCCTGCTGAATGGTTTTTCAATAACTCTCCTTCCAGTGATACCAGGTTACACCTCATCACCATCTCTCCTGGCAGGATATCCACACCCATGCTTGCTGCTTCAAGAACGCCACGCCCTTCATAAACCGAAGGTATGTCGTATCCCAGTATCGACAGGTTGGCAATCTCGCTCCCGGGGGAGAAGCCTTCAGGAACAGTATTCAACAGTCCGTTCCTGCCTTTTCGTGCCAGCATATCCATGTATGGGGTATTGGCTGCCTGCAACGGGGTTTTATTATTCAATGCCGCTATGGGTTCATCTGCCATCCCGTCCGCAAGTATAATTATCAGTTTCATTTTATTATCAATATGATTAATCCTGCTTGAAAAAGTCATTTATATGTAAATCAGTTTCGTATATCACGGAGTTAAGCATACAAGAACTTAGCCTCCTGCGAAAGCACTGAACATTAATATATGTTTTGGCCAGCCTGCAATGAAAGAGACTATTTGCGGGGGACTCAAAACTCTTTTTCTCATATTATCTAATATTTGCTATAGAGATGATGTCTGAAAATACACCTGCAGCAGTTACGCTTGCGCCTGCCCCATATCCTTTGATTACCATCGGATATTCGTTGTAGCGTTCGGTCGTGATCATGATGATGTTGTTGCTGCCTTCAAGATCGTAGAATGGGTGTCCTTTTTCTACCTCGCGAAGTCCCACCTCGCATTTTCCGTTGTTATATGATGCAACGAATCTGAGTTTTTTATCCTCTTTTGCAAGCTCTTTCCTGCGTGACTCAAATGAAGCATCTAGCTCGGGTATGGCTTGCCAGAACTCATCAAGTGTACCTTCAAAATACTTCTGTGGCACAAAAAGATGTTTTGTTACATCGGACTGATTTACACAAGCTCCTGCTTCGCGTGAAAGAATAACAAGTTTCCTTATAACATCAAGTCCACTCAGGTCTATTCGGGGGTCAGGTTCGGCAAACTGTTCCTCAACAGCCATCTTTATTGCTTTACTGAAGGGTATTTCTTCACTAATAGTGTTGAAGATAAAGTTCAGCGTCCCGGAGAGTACTGCTTCCAATTTTACTATCTTGTCTCCCGAGTTGATCAGGGAGTTCATTGTGTTGATTATGGGCAGTCCTGCTCCTACATTTGTTTCGAAAAGAAACTTTACTCCTGCTTTTCGGGCAGTTTCCTTCAGGTTTCTATAGTTTTCATAGTCTGATGAGGCGGCAATCTTGTTGGCAGTTACTACGGAGATATTTCTTGCTATCAGATCATTATACAGATCAGTGATAGCCGGACTTGCCGTACAATCTACGAAAACGGAATTGAAAATATTCATTTTCAGGATTTCATCGCGAATTCGTTCAGGAGTGCTTTTTACCCCGTTTGACATCAGATTGTCGAAATATCCTTCCAATGGAATACCCTCACGAGTGAATAGTGCTTTTCGTCCATTGGCAATACCTACAATATTTATTCTCAACTTATTCTGTTCCTTAAGTGTGTTTTGCTGCTGCCTGATCTGCTCAAGCAGCTTGCCACCTACCGTGCCGGTACCTATAACAAATAGATTTAGCTCCTGGTAGGGTGACAAAAAGAATGAGTCGTGAATTACGTTAAGAGACTTTTTCAGATCTGACCTTGAAATTACACATGTTATATTTGTCTCACCTGCACCTTGTGCCAGAGCTACAATGCTGATACCGTTCCTCCCCAGTGCTCCGAAAAATTTTGCAGCAATACCTGGCACATGTTTCATGTTTTGACCGACAATGGCAATGGTAGCCAGATCATACTCTACAATTATCTCGTTTATGCTTCCCATCATAATCTCATGGGCAAACTCTTTGCTGAGAACCTTTTGTGAAAGAGGAGCATCCTGAGAACGCACCCCTATAGAGGTGCTGTTTTCTGATGATGCCTGTGAAACGATAAAGACACTGATGCCGTTATCGGCCAGGGCAGAGAATATCCGCTTGTTTACCCCGATGACGCCTACCATGCCAAGGCCTTGAATAGTTATAAGTGCCGTGTCATTTATAGATGAGATGCCCTTTATTATCTTTCCGTTCCGGGTTGGCAGAATGTTCCTTATCAGCGTTCCCTCTGATTCCGGGCGGAAAGTATTTTTGACGTAAATAGGAATATTTTTGTGATAAACAGGAAAAATGGTAGGCGGATAAATCACCTTTGCACCGAAGTTCGACAGCTCAATCGCCTCGGTAAACGACAGCTCTTCAATCACATAAGCAGAATTAATTATCTTTGGGTCAGCTGTCATAAACCCATCTACGTCTGTCCATATCTCCAACATTGAAGCATCCATTGCTGCGGCAATAATCGCAGCAGTATAATCCGATCCTCCACGCCCAAGATTAGTGATCTCATTATTATCGTAGCTTGATGATATGAAGCCCGGTACTATCGCCACCTCAGGAGGCGGCATTTCTGAGAAAGTTTTTCTTATCAGTTCGTTGGATAGTCCAAGATCTGGGATATGGTTATTGAACTGTTTGTGGGTTTTAATGAACTTTGTGGCATCGTATAGTTGAGACCCTTCAATAACTTTGCTGATAATGAGAGATGAGAGCCTTTCTCCGTAACTCACAATTTTATCTGATGTTTTTTGAGACAGATCGCCAATGAGAAAAACACCTTGCATGATGTTATACAACTCCTCAAACAACTGCTGTGTCTTTTGTTTTACCTCCTCCTTGCCAGTCGGGGTATTTACCATTTTTTCGATTATCTCTTTATGCCGGTCCACCATCTCGTCAAGCAGCGATTTATACCCTGAGTTATTATTCAAAGCAAAGTCTGCCGCCAGTAAAAGACGGTCGGTTACGCCGTTGAGTGCCGAAACGACAACTATGACAGGCTCCTTTTGATTCTCTATAATGTTTTTGACCAGCTGTAAACTACCGGGATTCCCTACGGATGTTCCCCCGAATTTCATCACCTTCATTTGATTATTACAATTATTCCCGTTCCTGTAAACGGATAAAGATTAATAAAATGATCACTAAAGTTTGAATTTTTTTGAAATCTTTCAACTTTTTCCCACTATAGCATAGCGTAAATAAACTTATACCCATACTCATTTAACTTAATGAAAAAGCACATGCTGCGATGCACTTAAATCAATCTGTTGTAAATTTATTCAGCTTATTGGAAAAATTTGATTTCTAACGCGATAACCGGATGGTTCGCAATAAAAGCAATACCTGCTTACGGATGTGAAAATTTACATAACCCCCCAAGGGGTCATGGTCATTGTTGTAGTAGTAATAGTGTATGTCAAATACAATTGTTGCATTAATGCAAATAAATTTGTTGCAAAGATAATTGTTTAATTGAATAAAATAACAATTTCGCAGGAAAAACAGATATTTAACATTAAAAACATCTACCGAACTGCTGTTAAAACAAAGATTTTTCTGCTTTTTTGAATACCGGCACTAAATTTCCCAATAACGATTTTCTAAAAAGGATTCATTCCTTCACTTGTCAATATTCGGAGTCTTGTATCCTGTAGCACCAATTTGTGATAAATCAACTTAACCCATATCATCGAGATAAATCAAAATAATATTGAGTCTGCTTGAAAAAGTCTCAAATTAGAAGATTTGATATCATAATCACTTGAAAATCAAATATCATATTTTCACAAAACGACTTATTAAAGTGGACTCAATAAAAAAAAGAGTGAATCGCAATGTGATATCACTCTCTTGTTGCCTGCACTCATAGTCTAAATCAGGAAATAAGCTCAAATAATTATAAATGAATAAGCCATAGCTTGTTTTGTGAATTATTTTATTCCAGAATCAGCTCAATTACAGGGATCTCAATATTTGGTTTCAGTACAGGAAGACTAAGGTTTAAATCACCTGTGTCCGATCCATCATCTTCAACTTTGTGATGGCCTGACGGTACAGTAATTCTTAGTTCTGAAGCATCATGCAGAAACTGTGCATATTTAATTTTTCCTTTATATCCCGGAAGTTTAAAATTTTGTAACGGGTAATCCAAAAGGTGGATATATAGTCTGTTGGTTGCCGAGTTATAGGTCAAAAGTGTATTATCAGGGGCAGTGTAAGCCTCAGGGGCCTCGGTACAGCCATAGATGGAGCGGCTGTTGTAATGCATCCAGTTGCCCATTTTCTCCAAAGCGCTTACAGCTCTGTAGTCGAACTCTCCGCGTGCTGTTGGCCCCACGTTCAGCAATAAGTTACCTCCTTTGCTTACAGATTCAATCAGAAGCACCAGCAGCTGCTTGTTGTCTTTCCATGTTGCTTCGTCGCGGAAATACCCCCAACTGCCAGAAAAGGTTTGACAGGTTTCCCAGGGGACACGCTCCCCGTTTAATTCTGGCCACCTATCCACTTTGTACTGTTCTGGAGTTATAAAATCCCAGCCACCGGGCACATCTCTAATGTCGGCACGATCGTCAATAATTATTTCAGGCTGAAGCTTTCTGACCAGTTTTACCAGTTCAACTGCATCCCAATCGTCACGTCCTTTCCCAAATTCGCCCGGATACGAAAAGTCTAACCAAAGAATATCAATTTTACCATAATTGGTTAGCAGCTCAGTAACCTGATTTTTCAGGAACTTACGATACCTGTTCATATCTCTGCCTTCGTTCAGCTTAGCATATTCCTCATTTGAGCCTGGGCGCAACGGGTGAATTCTGTCTATGGTGAAATCGGGGTGATGCCAGTCAATAAGCGAATAGTAGAACCCCACTTTTAGCCCCGCCTCTTTAAATGCATCTACCCACTCTTTGATGATATCTTTGCCGTATGTAGTATTCACGACCTTGTAATCGGTATATTTTGAGTCGAACATGCAAAACCCATCGTGATGCTTTGCAGTGATTACCGCATATTTCATGCCTGCCTCTTTGGCCATTTTTGCCCATTCGTGCGGATCATACAGGTCTGGGTTAAAATTGTCGAAATACTTTTTGTACTCCTCTAACGGAATTCTTTCATTTGTCTGAACCCACTCATGTCGTGCTGGAAGAGCATACAGTCCCCAGTGGATAAACATCCCGAAGCGATCGTTTACCCACCACTTCATTCTTTCAGCCTTTTGCTCTTTTGTTTCATTCCAAATTTTTTCTTGTGGAAATAGAGAGGTGCATACAACCACTCCCAATATTGCAATGATAATAGTTTTTTTCATATTCTCTCTTTCTTATGTTGGTAAATAATCATGTTTAACGTTACATTGTTGTGCAATGGTGCTCAAATTTACAAAAAACGGCTGAATGGTCACCCATTTTACAGTCTGCAATTCAGCCTTTCTAATGTTGTATAGCTCGCAAGAGCCTTCTCTGTATTTTTATGTGATATTTCCAGGTTTTCCCTGTCGTTCTGCTGCGAGATATCTGTTGTTGTTAATAGCTATAATATCAGGGAGATGATAAATTTTTTAATCGGGTTTATTGTCAATTAGAAAAATTAAAGAGGAGCTATTCAAATTTTATGAGTTAACATTATTTTATTATTTGTCCACTTCATCGGGCCATGGGCAAGGCTTACCTGTAGTCTTGAATGACGGGCGTTGTGCATCTGCACCGCGTAGAAACTTTCCCAGCTCTTTCGACAGCTTTTTCACCAATCGTGGGTTCTGTTCAGCACGATTGGCCGTTTCGCCTATGTCGTTGGTTATGTTAAACAGTTCCTTTTTGCCGGTTTCATAGTAATATATCAGCTTCCAGTCGCCTCTGCGAACGGTACATGTAGAGCCGATACCTGGTCCTTCGTTACCCCAAAGGTTGGGGTAGTTCCAATAAAGGTTACGTTTGTCATATCTGGTAGGTTTGCCTTCCAGCATCGGCATGAAGCTTACTCCATCGACCGTTTGTACAGTTTTCCGCTCTCTCACCTGAGCCATATACAGAATAGTTGGGAAAAAATCTTCAATAATAAGGTAATCGTCGCATTTCGTGCCGGGGCTTACTTCTCCCGGCCATTTGACAATCATCGGTTCCCGAATACCACCTTCGTATGCCGATCCTTTCCCACTGTTCAGTGGAGCGTTCTGAGTGTACAAAGGTGCATCGCGCCAATGGGTATCGGTAGCGAATCCTCCGTTGTCAGACATAAAAATTACAATAGTATTTTTATCAAGTTCGTTTTTTTCCAGCCAGTTCATCAGATCTCCCAGGCTTTTGTCCATCCCCTCTATAAGCGCAGCGTAAGCAGCCTCTTTTTCCGAGAGTCCGGCATCAATATATTTTTGATAAAAACGTTTGTCCCTGTTGACAGGGATATGTATTGCATAGTGCGACATATAGAGGAAGAACGGCTGACCAAGATTTTTGGCTTTGTCGAGTGCTTTCAGAGCTTCCAAAGTTAATGCCTCCGTGGCAAATGTTTCGGTTCCCCAGTATTTGTCCAGATCCGGAACAGCTTGTCTGGATGATGGTTTACCATCGGTCCTGTTTCCATAATTCTCTTCTCCCAGATAGCTTGCTATCCCACCACCTGCATGCCCTGCAATGTTCACCTCAAAGCCGAAGTGATGTGGGTTTTCCCCTGGTGTGTCGATGGCCCCCCAGTGCGCTTTGCCGCAATGGATGGTGTGATAACCGTTGTTTTTGAGCAATTGCGGCAGTGAAGTCACTTCATATGTGTAAGGTACGTCGGGAGCCTGGCAAATACCGTTCACATTCCACTCCGGGAACTGAAGCATGTTACTCTGATTGTCGGTTGAGGTGTTTTTTTCGAGTGTCCAGTTGGTTACCCGGTGCCGGGCGGCATTCATTCCTGTCATCAGGCTCACACGTGTAGGCGAACTTACGCTGCAGGCATATGCTTGGGTAAACATCATCCCTTGCGATGCCAGCCGCTCCATGTTTGGTGTATGGTAACGCTCGTTGAGTGGAGTTTTCTCTTTCCAGAAAGGCAACGATGTATCCTGCCATCCCATATCATCCACCATAAATAGGATAATGTTGGGACGATTATTATGAGCAATTGTGTTTTTTGCTGAAAGCCCCGTCAGTGGAACCAAAGCAAGGGTGAATAATTTCTTGGGGTTCATAATTCTTTTTTTCTATTATTATCTCTATAGATTCTCACTTAATGGCATTATTCAAACAATAAAAGTATGTACTTCAAAGAAGATTGATTGTACCAAACCAAATTATGCCTAACATTGCTGAGGTACGTCACTACTGAGGTGTTGTCTGCTGTGCGAAAATGTACAAACTGCAAAAAAAATGCATAACTGTATAGTTTTATCTTGATAGCATTTAGTACGTTATGCTGTCCTATGCAACTTAAATATTAATAAAGGGAAGAAAATAGCAGGTTTATGCTGTTATTCTTCCCTCTGCATTTTCTAAGCAACAAATGTATTGTAAATAATATCAAATATAGGCAATGTTTATTTTATTATCCATCTGTTTAAGTGATTATTTTTCGTTTCAACTACAAATTTATAAAAACTACCTGCGGGCAGGTCTTTTAGTTCTGCTTTATAACTGTTTATACCTGCATTTACAGTAGCCAATTTAATCCAGTTCTCTTTTCCGCCTTCTTTGAACTTGTTTTCAGTTGACACATAAATTGTAACGGGGTTATTATCTGATATGGTGTCCCATGTGAGATACACTGAATTATCGTATGGCATTGTTTTTAGATTATAAATATCAACATCCCCGATAAAAGGTATCCCATCTTGTTCCCACAACACATCTTGCGGCACTTCAAACTTCATGAACCGGCTGATTGATGGGGCAATGTCTGTTATCGCCAGATTACCACTTTTGAAGTATTTATTTACAGCCACATTGGTTGAAATCCAAATTGTTCGTTCACGACACGATTGACCGCCGTGCCCATGTCCGTTTTCAGCACGTCCATGGTCGGTGGTTACCACTATCATCCATTCTTCATCGTAGTTTTTTTCTCTATATTTCACTGCTTCCCAAACACGTGCAACCTGCCTATCCGCTTTCATCACATATTCATCAAAATCATGGCCGTTCCCGTAAATGTGACCGGCATCATCTGTATACCAGAGATAGACCCAACTTAAATCAGGAGCATCATTTTTAATGCCTTCTGCCGCCAGGCAAGAGACATGTTCGTCGATTTCAAAAATATGCAAATCTTTATCTTTGGGTGGAAAATTTATAGTATCAAGTTCAAATCCATCCTTCACAAAATCAATTTTCAAGTGATTTGTTTCAGGTTTATTCTCACCAATTAAAACCGTACGGTTGTCGGTCCAGCTCGAATATAATGCAGTTTTAAAGTCCTTTTTCTGTTCTTTGGCAATTCTAAACAGTGTCCAATAATTATAATTCGGCTTTAGGTTATCGTTACCTGTAACGTTGTGTTTATTTACCCATGTTGATGTCAACAGATTAGTGTAACCTATTGCAGAGATTGTTGCTGTTTGTGAATAACCACCGGTTTGGCCACCTGTATATGCCTTGGAATATGCTCCTTGCGAGGCAATATCATATATCGCAGGTGGCTGAAGCCGCTCAATCTGGTCAGCAGGCACGCCATCAATAATTATAAATACTGCTTTTCTGGTCTTCCCTTCTACCGCTAATAACGATAAGAAAAGCAGTATTGAAAGCAGGAACGTTCTTTTCATTTGACAATTTATGTTTGAGGTTTGTTTATATATTTATTTTATTAACGACAATTCGGCGAGTGCGCATTTAACTAATTAACAATTAAATCTATATACAATTATTTCCAACATAAAAAAGTTATGTGGAATATTATTAAGGATCTTTATTTAATTGTAAACACTGCAAAGATGAAAAAACTAAGCGAGTTTAACAAATAAAATTGTATATGTGGCAAGTTTTGAATAAGCATGTTTCTAAATAAAACAAAAGTTGTTATCTAGGTGAAAAACTTAGGTTGATTAAAAAGAATAATATTTTCAGAGTAACCGGTTTTACAATACTGTGGTTAATGTTTATTTTTATGACGGACAATCTGAAAGTAAGGCCACGTTGTTTCAAAAATGGCCAGTCTGAAGATAATTAATTTATTACGTTGTGTTTCGAAACTTTTATCGAGCTATCAAGTACAGAGTAGGGGGAAAACAACAAAGTTTTCCCCCTACCTGAAAAATTAAGATTATTCTTGAAATTTTATTACTTTCCCATTACTTCTCATTTTTACCTTTTGACCACCATAATGGTGTAAAGATACCGTTCTCTCCTCCAAGCTGCTGTAGTGCCTGCTTATAACCTTCAGGATTACTGTTTTCCAATGATGAGGGATATCTCAACCTTTGAGGGAAGAAATTGTATTTCTGTGAGTTCTTTACATTTTCTTTTGTAAGCCATGACATTCTACTAAGCGGATTATCTACAGCCACATTGTCGAAGAATGGCAGTCCGAGCCTGCGATGGTCGCACCATGCTTCCAATGGTAGCCATGGCAATTGCGCAATATACTTTTGCGTAATAATCTTGCTTAACTGATCATTCAGATTTTTCCCATAAAATGTTTCCGATGCAACCGGATATTTATAAAAGAATTTTTCTGCTTATCCTGACTTCTTCTGTAACGATGGAGCGCTTTTGTAATAATTATTCAAAACCCCGTTTGCCGCACCAGCATCTCCCCAATCTCCGCTATTGAAGCCATTTACCGCATATTCTACGTTCACTGTGGCAACTACTGTGGGTTTCTCTCCTTCAGGAACAGTTTCGCCAACCTTTACCAAATCAAAGCTTTTGGTATTTGTATTATACCTATGCCCATCATCACATGGCAAAGCATATATATCGAAAAAGCGTGGATCAACGCTGTATGGAAGTCCATCCATAAAGAATCCGGTATATGAGTCATTTGTATAGGTTGCCCAGTGTTCATCGTATCTTATTCCGAGATAGTTTTTTGATTTGAAGGCTAAGGCATACTTTTAATCTGTGAGAATATCTGACGTTTTCACACCTCCCAGAGTCAGTTCGGGGCAGACTTGTAACTAACTATCTGGCTGGTTTTTAATTTTATATATTTTGAAAATTTCATCAACAGATTTTTGTAATGGTATTCATTGACCTGGTTTTTGTTCTCCTTTGGATCTATTTTGTGGTCGAAAATCATGACTGATGTTTTACCATCTTCTTTTTCCCATTC
Source organism: Proteiniphilum sp. UBA5463 (assembly GCF_002427225.1). Taxonomy (NCBI): domain Bacteria; kingdom Pseudomonadati; phylum Bacteroidota; class Bacteroidia; order Bacteroidales; family Dysgonomonadaceae; genus Proteiniphilum; species Proteiniphilum sp. UBA5463. Next base: position 61,711 of record NZ_DIQL01000001.1, read on the forward strand.
AGCATAGCTATAGCGTTTGTTCACAATGCTATAACCACTTTGCCATTGTATAAAAACGGATGATTTGGTTTTGGTTTTCGGATTTTTGAGTATCGGAACGAAGCTTTTTCCGTCAAGCTGATTTTGGGGTGCAGGCAGGTTACACAGTTCACACAATGTGGGATAGATATCTACAAATTCTACCATAGAGAGTGATTTTCCGTTTTTAAACCAAGGTACATGTACAATAAGAGGAGTGTGTGTGGATGTTTTCATCAGGTTATGTTTACCTATAAAATTGTGTTCTCCGAGGTTCCATCCGTGGTCTCCTAACAGCACTATAATCGTGTTTTCCTCCAGATCAAGCTTTTTTAAGGCGTCAAGGATTAAACCGATTTGTGCATCTACGTAACTCACGCAAGCATAATATCCATGGCGTAATTCGCGCAAAAATACTGTATCCGTCGGTTCTTCAACTCTTGCATATGCATATATTTCTCTCGATCCTTGTACCTCATCGGGGAGATCCAAGGGGCGAAACCGATTGTCGGGCAAAGGAATTTTATTGCGATCGTACATATCCCAATATTTTTTGGGAGCATTAAACGGGAGATGTGGTTTCCAAAATCCTACACCCAAAAAGAAGGGCTTGTTTGTTTGTTTAAGACGTTTCAGGTCTTCAATGGTTTTAAGGGTTAACTTCCCATCGTCGTATGCTGAATCAGGCACTTCTGCCGATTCGCAATATGGGCCACGCAAAGTTTTCGGGTTAATATATTTTGCTGACTCTTCGTTCAGCCACATTTCCCAGCGGTTGTATTCATTATTATATACATCATAACCATCAGGATGTGTTCTGAAGGGAGGTTCGCTCCACGAATCGGCATGATCGTCTATATGGTGAAATACTTTTCCGTTGGAAACGGTATGATATCCGTTATTGGTGAACAGTTGTGAAAATGGCACGGCATCTGGGGCATCTGTTTGAGCACGTGTGGTATAATTGACAAAACGTTTTGGGAATTTGGGATACATACCGGTAAAAAGGCTTGCACGTGATGCTCCGCTAACCGGGATGTTGCAGTAAGCATTCTGAAATATTGTTGATTTCCCTGCCAACTTGTCTATATTGGGCGTTTTTATGGCATCCAAACCGTAGCATCCCAGTTCGGGTCGAAGGTCGTCAACAATTATGAAAAGGACGTTTGGCTTTTGAGATTGTTGGGGCAGCGCTGCCATTGCCGGCAGAAACGACGGGATTACTATTATAATATTTTTTAGTTTCATATTATTTCAATTTCAATTTTATCGCTAACATTTTTATCTTTAGAAACTGCTTCTATGGTATTTTTCCCATTATTCAACAGGCAATTTTCCCAGACAAAAGTTCCATACCCTTTATTTAAGCGTCTTCCAATGCTTTTTCCATCTAAAAACAGTTCAACACTTTCGGTGTTGGAATAAACTTTCAGCGTTTGCAGGGAGTTTTTTCTTCTCGAATTTCTACGTTCAGAAACGTAGACAAAAGGATTCTCTTTATTCCAGTTGGCTTTGTAGAAATAAAAAGCATCTTTTTTCACAAAACGGTCAATGCTTACCAGCCCTTTGTCGTTGATTCCATCGCGTTCACCTTCGGTGCGATGTGCGGCGTAGAAATCGAACATTACCCAAACGAAAGTCCCCCAAAAATAGTTATGTTCATTAATAACTTTCCAATGCTCTTCGTGAAAATGGGTTTGCCAATTTTCGGGGTGCCAACGGCTTGTTGCGACAGGTTTTGTCAATATTTCCTGCTGATGAAAAGGGCTTGCTCCGGCTCCGTATTCAGATATGGAAAGCTTTATACCGGGATATTTTTCGTGCATCCCGACAGCCCAGGAGCCCACGTCGGAAGGATTGCCGCCGTACCAGCCGAAATACTGGTTAAAGCCAATTAGATCGGTAATAAAATTCAGATCGCCACTTTGGTTACTCGCCGCCACGGTCAGGCGTGTAGGATCATCAGCTTTTGCCTGTGTGTTCAGCTCTTTTACGTATTCTAAGGGATTATCGCCTTCTTCTTTTAATTCGTTGAAAATGCCCCAAAATAGGATTGAAGGATGATTATATAGCTGCTCAATCATCTCGGCAAGTTGTTGTTTCCCATTCTCACGAAAGCGCCTGGTATTCACGAAACCTTTGTCGCGATAACCGCCAGGTCCCACAAATGGAATTTCACTCCAGACAATTATGCCCTCTTTGTCGCAAAGTTCAATGAAGTAGGGATCGTGCGGGTAATGTGTCAGCCGGACAGCATTTACGCCCATCTCCAACATGATTTGAATATCGGTTTCCATTTGCGTCCTATAGATGGCATTTCCGGCATTGGCATTATCCTGGTGACGTCCGACGCCGTGCAGTTGCAACAGTTCACCGTTTAGTCGGAAGCGGTTTTGTGCATCCACTTCAAAATAGCGCAATCCGAAAGGTTGTATTACCTTATCGGTGCCAAATTCAATTTCAGCTGAATAGAGGTAAGGGTCTTTCCGACCGTTCCACAGATGCGGCATTTTTAGTGAAAACGGCACTTCAATTATTTGTTTACCACTCTGTTGAGTTATATTTTGTTGTGTAGAAACAACTGTTATTCCCTCTTTATTTTTTAACTTCACGTTCAACCTCCCTTTTCCTTCCACTGCTATGCGTACCACAAGTTCGGCACTATTCTTTGTTACACATTTCTGGATGATGCGTACTCCATTAGACGCAAAGCGATTGACAGATATGTGATTTTTAGGTAGAAGCAAAATATCCACGTCACGATAGATTCCACCGTAGGAGTTAAAATCGCCTACCAATGGCATAATACCCAGATCAAGGGCATTAGAAACCCTTACCAAGATTGTGTTTTCGGTACCATAATTTAGTTTATCGGATATATCGAAGTCAAACGCTGAATATCCGCCCTGGTGTTCTCCCACGGTTTCACCGTTGATTTGCACCGTTGCGGTGTGATTTACCGCCCCAAACCGCAGAAATATCACATTACCCTCCCAATCTTCAGGCACATATATTTTTTTCTGATAATTGCCGAATCCGCGGTAATAATCTATTTTTCCGCTCATGGCATCCATATTCCATGTGTGTGGCAGCGTAATTTTGGTAAAAATATTGTTGTGAACTTCATAGCCGGGCGTGAATTGCCAGTCGTTATTGATATTTATTATCTGGCGGGATTGAGAGAATGAAAGTAATGAAACACACAAAGCAAGTGTGGCAAAGATAATTTTGTTCATTGAAAGAAATAATATTAGGTTTTGAGTGCAAAGATAGAGTTTTTAGCATTAAGGTATAAAATACTTGTCCCGGGAAACTTTTTCAAAAACATGAAGTGGTTTCCCGGGATTTAATATTTTATTTACTCCATCCTTGATTTTGCTTTAGCTCTTTATTTAGAGCCAGATCATTCAGGGGCAAAGGGTAAAGATAATAATGCGGCAACCATCCGCTGGGGACGCCATGATACCATAAATAACCTTGTGTATCGTTGCCGGTTATAGTAACTCCGTTTTCATCCTGCAATTTGGTAGAGCTGCTGTTCCCATAATCTGCTTTACTGATAAATGCTCCGCGGGGTTGTTTGTTGAGTACTTTTTCCGCTTTTTTCCATCGACGCAAATCGTCGAAGTGGAAACCCTCCGTAGCAAGCTCCATAACTCGTTCTCTACGGATCTCCCAAAGGACAGGAGCAACGTCTGAGTCACGTTTTGTGTCCCAACCTGCATCTATTTGGCCTACTGTCATGTTCTTGGTTCCACCCCGTGCGCGCAGTTTATTTATTGTAGCATCGGCAACTTCTTGTGTAAATCGACCTAGTTCAAATGCGGCTTCAGCATAATTTAACATTACTTCTCCTACCCTGAAAATGGGAGCATCCGTGGTTCCTACGTCGGTGTTGGTAGATACGTCTGTTGTCGTGTTGTAATACCTCCAAACAAAATACCCCATCCATGTTTTGCCCCAGTTGAAAACACCATTTTTTGCGCTTGCCAAATTGGGCATACGCGTACAATATAAGTTTCGAAAGTTGGATGTAGGTAGTGATTTTCCGCCTTTCCATGAGGCATTGTTGATTATATCTATATATTCACTAAACGCCGGATTGGCATGGCGGGTCCATGATGTAATATTACCCGAGAAAGCATCACCTGTCTTAAAGGGAGGACAAATTGTTAGGTATAGACGTCTGTCACGATTGCGGAAATTATCATACTCGGTTGTGTTTGCATATAGCGGGCTTGTTGATATTGGACGTCCATCTGTGCAAAGGTAGCTGTCAACCAGATAGCGTGTTCCTTCCACTTGCATTTCTCCTGTTCGTACACGTCTTGTAAGTGCATGTCCTGTTAAACCCGGTGAATATTGTTTGTAAAGGAGCACTTCTCCGACAGTTGATAAATCTTCAGAATTGAACAAAAGATCGAAATTGTTATAGACATTAGGTACTTTCGCGATTATTTTTTGTGATGCATTTATGGCGGCCTGGAGATATTTTTCAGATTCGTTCAAACCGTGATATTTTCTCCATGTCCCTTCAAACAGCCCGAATCGTGAAATTAATGCGTTTACAACCAAATTATTTATTGTATTTGCCCCATCACCGTTTGTTTTGATGTTTTGCTCGGCTTCTATCAGGTCTCTGAGGATGTTTGCTGCCACCACATCACGAGAGTCGCGGGGTTGATATAATTCGGGAGATTTTTCAGTCAGTGTGTTTTCTACCCATGGCACATCACCGAACTTGCTCAGAAGATCCATATATTTGTATGATCTGAAAAACAGCCCTACCGATCGCCAATGCTTACGGTCTGTTTCATTCATCGCCGATTGGTCAATATTATCCAACATAATATTGACTTTCCGGATAAAAGAAAAATTCCAGTTAATATTGTCTGAAGCGGGCACAATCACATTTCCCATCGACCACGGTGTCTGTCCACCTGCTGTCATCATTGTGAACAATCCACCGTTTAAATCACCTGTGAAATATGTATCTGAATAACCAGGAAAGACTTCATAGAGTCCCCAGGCATATGTTTTGAAATTCTCATATGTAACAAAAGCAGTGGCTTCCGTTTGTTCGTCTTTTGGATATAACTCCAGAAAACTATCATTGCAACTGATAGTTAATAAAATTAATAGACAGATGGATATTATTTTTGTTTTCATTTTATTCATTTTTTTTGTTGTTAAAGTCCAATTCTCATACCCACAGCCCATTTTGTGAGGAAAGGATAAGTCCATCCTCGAGCTTTTGATCCGGCTTCTGCATCCATACCTTTAGGTAAATGGTTGAAATTATATAAATCTTCTACACTTGTGAAAACAGAGAGATTGTTTAGTTTGTATTTCTTTATGGTTGCTTTTGGGAAAGAGTACGAAAGCGTGATGTTTTTTACGGATAGGTAAGCTCCATTCAGTTTATATTTTGTTTGAGTGAATCTGTTGGCGGAAGAGTTTCCTTTTGCCCTTTCATATACCCGTGGAAAGTAAGCATTTGTGTTTTGAGGTGTCCAATAATCGAGCTGGCTGCTCATAAGTGTGCTGAACTCATCGTACCATGGCCAGAAAAGTTCATTGCCATACCAAACATCTCTTTTACCTATACCCTGTAGAATGAACGAAAACGATATACCTTCCCAATCGACCCCTCCGGTTATACCGTATTGGTAACGACGTGTTCTGTTGCCGATAATTCTGCGATCACCCGGGTTTTGAAGTGTATTTGAACCGCTGTTTATAACTCCATTTCCGTCATAATCAACATATAAAATATCACCAATGTTTGGTGTATAACCTTCTACTTTTGCAATACCTTCTTTTAAAGTGCCGTCGGTATTGAAGTCATTTTCGGTATAATAACGGTCGGTAGTATATCCCCATTGTTCATTAACGTCCATCCCAACATAGTATTGTGTTATCTTTCCCGAGCTGTCATAAGTTGGTAAAAGTCCGGCCTCATTGTCAAACTTGGTAATTTTTGTATTCGAATCATATAAATTTAATCCCAGGTTGTAATTGACATTGCCTATTCGATCGCGCCATTCAACTGATGCTTCCCAGCCTTGTGTACGTAAATCGGCTACGTTTTCACGTGGAGCACCGGTTCCCAGGACCGAAGGAAGTTCGGCCCCATCTGCGAGCATACCTTTCGTATCACGTCGATACCAGTCATAAACAGCATTCAGGCGGTTGTCAAGAATGGTCAAATCGAGTCCGAAATCGAGTGTTTGCACCTTTTCCCATGTGAAAGAACTGCTCACAAGAGAAGGCATTTTCAATGAATAGACTCTTCGGTTGTCGATATGCCAGTTTGTCACGTAAGATTCCATCCCGGGTACAAACATATATGGTTTGATGTTCTGGTTTCCTATATTACCCCAAGATGTTCTGATTTTGAGACTGTTGATAAGTTCCCGGCTCCACTTCATGAAACCCTCCTCGCTTATTCTCCATCCGGCGGAAAAAGAAGGGAAGAATCCGAATCGGGATACTTTGGGGAATTTTGAAGAACCATCGTACCTGCCATTTGTTTCTAACAAGTATTTGCCGGCATAATCATAATTAATTCTATAGAAACCGCTTCTGATACTATACTCCGAGTAAGCATCGTCAGCAAAAACCTCTCCGGTTCCGCCTGAAATCGATGGCAGGTTTTGGTTAATCATCTCTGCCCTCGTTTCATAGAATTGCTGCCAAGAATATTTTTCCTGATTAAATCCGGTCATGAATTTAATCGTATGTTGTTTTGACTTGTAAGTATAATCGCCGTAAATATTAAGTGCATTATAGTTGCTTTTTTCGTTTGTGTGGTAGAATTTAGAGTTTGCAGGTGTAGTACTGTTTTCAATAATATTATCCTGTGATCTCATGTAGGTGAAAACAGGATTGAATTGGGTTTTATCGGAGAATTGTTTGTTGATAGTATATTCACCGATAATATTCAAATCTTTCATCGGTATAATAGTAATTTTTCCGGCAAGGCGGATGTTATCCAGTCCGGTTGTTGTTGGATATGCTTTTTGAATTAGATATGACGGTGAATTGTAAAAATATTCTTCATTATCTGCCATCGTCGATCCTATTGGGTAATAGCTGTGGAAGGCAATTGCACTTCCCCAGATTCCGTAAGGAGCGTTGGTATCAGGCAGTTTCCGTTCTGAAGAAGTATATTTGATATCCAATTCAGGCCTGAACCATGAAATAGCATGCGAATTTATATATCCTGAAATGTTGTAACGGTTGTATGAGTCTTTATCTGTGATAAGAATTCCATCTTCACTGACATAGCCCAGAGACATTCTGTATGATGATTTTGCATTTCCCCCGGTAGCTGAAACATTATGTGTTTGCTGAAACCCACTCGATGACATCATATCTTTTATTGAATTATATTCGCGAAGATTGTATATAACTCCATCAATAGTAGTAGAACCATTGGGATAAGCTTGCGGATTTGTATTATATTCATTCAGTAGTTCGATCCACTTATCGATATTGTTATTGTTCCAGTTGGTCAATCCTGCATCTTTGAACATGGTTATCGTTTGCAGGGGAGTCGCTTTTTGTGGTAAATTCCGGGGGGTTGAAAACGCGAAATTGTTGAAATAATCTACTTGAAATCTATCATCGGTGAGCCCTTTTTTCGTGGTGATTAGAATCACCCCGAAGGCAGCACGTGCTCCGTAAATAGCAGAAGATGCAGCGTCCTTCAATACAGTAACGCTTTCTATATCATTCGGATCGAGCATATTAATGTCCATCTCGACATTATTAACAAGCACGAGAGGGCTTCCTCCATTGATTGACGCTGTTGCTCCACGGATAGACATCACATTTTCGGCACCGGGTTCTCCCGTTCCATTTACAATTTGCAGGCCAGGGACAGTTCCACGAAGGGCTGTTGAGGCATTCACTACTGGGCGATTTCCCAATACATCATTCATATTTATCGATGTAGTTGCTCCTGTGAGGTTGGCTTTTTTAAGTGTTCCATATCCTACAACCACCAATTCTTCTAGTGTTTGTGTATCTTCGCGCAGCACAATAACTATTGTGTTTTTCCCCGCAACAGAAACGGTTTGCGTTTGAAATCCCACATAAGATATTTCCAGTTCGGCATCAGGTTCTGCGCTAATAATGAAGTTTCCATCGTAATCAGTTACATTGCCTCTGCCAGTTCCTTTCACCATAATGGTTGCCCCGATAATAGGTTCACCGTTTGCATCTACAATTCTCCCGGAAATCCGGTTCTCTTCAGTCTTCTGTGATAAGTTCTGCGTTATCTTCAATGGGTGCAAGACAATCTGTCGGTCGTTAACAATATAACCGATACCGGTCCCCATAAGAATTTGGGCCAATGCAGCTTCAATGGTCTGACCGTTCACACTCACACTCACTTTTTGTGTGGCATTGACAAGGTTTTTGTTGAAAAGAAAACGATAGTCGGTTTGGTTTTCAATTGTGCTGATTGCCTGCTCCAGTGTTACATTATTCAGGCTGAGCGACACTCTGTTTTGTGCCTGAATATGTATTGTCCCCGTGATCATAAAGAAAATGAAGTACAACAGGATGAAGGGATTCATTTTCTCCGTTCTGACCCCTGATTCATTTTTTTTCAGGAATAGTTTTTCTTTCGCCATAAGTTAAAAAATATTAATGTAATTAAATAGATTAATTAATGTTTGCACTTGCTATAGGATAAGACGTGCTGTTTGGAAAAATCCACATTCTAATTCTATTTTTAACATTTCAGGTAAGTGGTAATAACTTAAATCCACATTCCATCGATTTCTATCATGGCGCTTATCAACAGGAAAAGAGATAAGGTGACGCTTCAATAAAAATATCAATTATGACAGACCTCAATTATCTCATAATTTCGGCCTCCATTATTCTGCTTAAAATAATTATATTTGATAGGTGCAGAGAGTTGTATGGCATCTAAAATCTGCTGAAGGCTTTCATCCTCAAAGGTAGCCCTGTATTTATGTGCAGCCAAACGTGAGTCTGTTACTCGTATATTCACGTTGAATGTACGCCCTATTCGTTTGAATACGTTTTCAAGTGTCTCATCCCTAAAGGCGAGGATACCATCTTTCCATTTGCCGTAGAGAGCTGCATCAGTGGTTTTGAGTGCAGTCTGACCGGTAAGCGTATTGAGTGTGAAGCATTGGTCGGGTTTAAGAGAGATTGTTTTATTACCCTTTGTTGTAACAGCTGCACTTCCGCTGGCCAGGATTACCCTTTTGAGGCTGTCACCCGGGTATCCTTCCACATTCAGTTCCGTTCCGGTAACCATTACCTCTATCCCATTGGTTGAGATGTAAAAAGGTTTATCTGGATTTGCATCTATAATGAAATATCCTTCTCCCTCAATAATGGTTCTTCTCTCTTTTTTATTGAAATCAAGTAGATATGTAAGGGTACTGCCTGAATTCAGCCAGACCTCAGAACCATCAGGAAGATTAACTTTTGAGCGTGTTCCCGGTAAGGATGTGACAACGTGAATCAATTCTGCCTGAGCTTCCCCTTGTCTTTTATTCATCCACAAATAGAGAGTCACAGCAAGCAGAGGGATTAGCAGGATTGCAGCAATCTTCTGCCACCAGACAAGAAATTGTGAATGTGCATTTCTTTTGTGTTTGTGAATCTGTCGTATTACGGAACGTTCTGCTGCCCCAAGATCTATAGAATCGGGGTTAAATGGAGGATGAGTGACAGACCGTATGTTTTTGTAGCTGACATAAAGGTGCCTGAAAGAGTCGTTTTGATTGTACAACTCGCTCAGCCTTTCCTTTTCTTCGTCGCTTAGGGTTCCCTCAAAATCTTTTGCAACTAATATGTCAAATTCTTTAGTCAATTTTTAATGTTACGTTTTTAATTACCTTTATACATTAAAGAGACGTGCCATAATCAATATTCCACATTTGTCATGATTGTAAAAAATGTAAAATAAACAGAAAAGGGAGATAATCTTTCAAGTAATTGACAAGTGATTTCATTGTTTTCGCTATTCTGTCTTCTACGGTCCGCTCCGATATGTTCAGCTGACGTGCAATATCCTTGTACCTTGTTCCATGCAAGCGGCTCATTTCAAACACCTTTCTCTGCTTTTTTGGCAACAGTGACAACGCCTTATCAAGATGAGATTTCAATTCGGAATAAAGGACATGCTGTTCTGTTGACACATCCATGCTATTCCACAATATATCGTAGTTCTGTTGGTACTTTGTTATCACTTTTCTATGGCGCAACTCATCCAAGCAACTATTTTTTACGGAAGTCAGTAAAAAAGATCTTAAAGAGACTTCGTAATTCAAATCTTTTCGTTTATCCCACACATTAACAAAAACTGTTTGCACTATATCTTCACAACAATCTTTCTCAGGAAGATAGGAACTGGCAAACATCACCAAATCCCTGTAATACTTCCTGAACAACGACGTGAATGCCTTCTCATCACCCTGTTGCAACTGTTTCAAAAGAAGTTTCTCGTCGTACATTTTCTGATTATTGATGTCGAATCATATTTTTATCCACGAGCAAAAATAGTCTGTTTTCAGCTACCACACAATCATCAACATTCCCTTTTCAAATAATGAAACATGCTATTGTTTTATGCAAGCCTCTTTTTTGTGGGCATAAACCCGGTTAATAATTTTTCCAGTTCTTGCTATTCATTATTTCTTATATACCAAGGTTAAAATGTATTATTCTATCCATTGGGATTGTTCTCAGCTGAAAGTTGTTGTTGCTATTAATTTATAATTTTATGTATGAATATTTTCAGAGATTGAGCCCCATACCTTTGCTTTTCTCTTCTTCCAGTATCTGCTTCATAAAGCGCAAAATCAGTTTGTTTTTCTCCGCCACGTTATCGTACTCACCCCTGTCTGAACGCATGTCGTAGAGCTGGTCTGCCTGCCTGTTCCCCAACTCGGTATTGGTGAGCCTGTTATAAGGACTGGCGTTGCTTGGTTCAATGTATTTCCAGTCGTGGGTGAGAATCGTCAGAGAGGAAGCTGCACCTATAACATAATCCCGGCCGTCCGGATCAATCCCCAGCCATGCGGGTAGTTGATTCCGGCTGTCTTCCGGGATACTGCTTCCATTCTCCCTGCCTATCAGCGACGCCATTGTCCCTAGCATGTCTATCTGCGATACCAGCGCATCGGAGACACCCTCCCTCACATTTCCCGGCCAGTGCACTACGAAAGGGACTCTTGTTCCTGCTTCGAAGGTGCTGTATTTGCCGCCGCGGAACGGTCCCCAGGGCTTGTGGTCCATCAGTTTCTCCACGGCCTCGTCCATATAACCATCGTCTACCACGGGTCCATTGTCACTGGTGACTATGATCAGTGTGTTTTCGAAGATGCCAGCTTCCTTCAGAGCTCGTACTATCTCTCCTACTGACCAGTCTAACTGAACGATTGCATCGCCGCGGTGTCCCATTTCGGTTTTTCCCCTGAAGCGTTCGTGGGGGAATCTAGGTACGTGTATGTCGTTAGTCCCGAAATATAGGAAGAACGGTTTCTCTTTGTTCTTTTCAATAAATCTTACCGCATGTATCGTGATGCTGTCGGCAATGTTTTCGTCTTCCCATAGCGCCGATTTTCCACCTTTCATATACCCTATTCGCGAAATTCCGTTGACTATACTCATATTATGGCCGTGATTGAGGCTTGGACGAAGTTTGTATACCAATTCGGGATTTTCTTTTCCGGTTGGCTCGTCCTTAAAGTTATTAGTATAGCTTACAGATATGGGATCGTTCGGGTCGAGGTTAACGGCGCGTTGGTTTTCCATATAAACACACGGTACACGATCTCCCGTTGCTGCCATGATGTAGGAGTAGTCGAACCCTATTTCCGCCGGTCCCGGCGCAACACGTTCGTTCCAATTTTGTTTGCCGTTTTCGGCTCCCATTCCCAAATGCCATTTTCCAACGGCTGCTGTTGTGTAGCCTGCTTCCTGGAACATCCTGGGCAATGTGAAACGATGTGGCTTAATTATCAGTGCCGCATCGCCTGCAGCAATTCCCGTATCGTTCCTTCGCCACGGATATTCACCCGTAAATAATCCGTAACGCGATGGTGTGCTGGTTGCTGCAGCAGAATGAGCATTGCGGAATCGCAGGCCGTTTGTAGCCAGTGCATCTACATTAGGTGTTTGTACTCGTGTAGCACCGTAGCAAGACAGATCGCCGTACCCAAGATCATCTGCGTAGATCAGCACTATGTTGGGTCTCTCATTCAAAGGTTCGCGAGTTCCATCCTGTGCCGTTGCCGGCAATGCTATACAGGCTCCGAAAGTTAGAATTGATCTCATTGATTGGTGGGTCATAAGTCTTAAGTTTATATTTATGATCAAACTGATAATGTTTTTAAAATAGCGGCCAATTAGGGTCCTCAGTCCTGGCTGATTTCATTATTTCTTTCATTTCAATGGCAATTTCAGGATAGAGTGAAACGATGTTATGGTTCTCCGAAGGATCTGAAGCGAGGTTATACAGCTCAAATACCGGGTTTTTGCGGATATTTTGATGTATAAGCTTCCAGTCTCCTCTGATGACGGCCTGTTTTCCATTCATCTCCTGAAATTCAAAATAGAAATAATCACGTTCTTTCTGTCCCTCTTTGCACAATATTGCAGGTAGAACGCTTATCCCGTCTGTATTGCCGGGTGTTGCACGTTCCAGCAGCTCGGCAAATGTAGGCATGTAATCCCAGAATGCAAAGGCGAAATCACTTTTCTTACCTGCCGGTACTTTCCCCTTCCACGAAACAATTGTTGGAACACGAATGCCACCTTCATACAGATCACGTTTATATCCCCGGTAGATGCCATTGCTGTTGAAAAAGTCCGGATCGCCTCCACCTTCACAATGCGGGCCGTTGTCACTTGTGAAAATGATTAAAGTATTCTCATACACTCCCGTTTCTTTAAGCTTCTCGATAATCTGTCCCACGTACATATCTATGCGCATTACCATGGCGGCATATGTAGCTCGCGGATATTCCTGCGACATATAACCGCCTTTTCTGAAAGCGGGACCGGAATCGGTACCCTTATACGGTTCTTCATCAAACTTTCCTCTTATTTTCTGTATGATGGAATCTTCGGGCACAACCAGTTCGGCGTGCGGAAGGACCATCGGGACGAAGAGGAAAAACGGATTTTTACTGTGGTTATCAATGAACTCCAGCGTTTTTCCTTGAATAAGGTCTTGCGAAAAAGAACCAAACTGACCGTTGTCATTTTCGGGAAGATTCACATGCTGTTGGTTATGCCATAAGTGATCGGGGTAGTAATTATGGGCCAGCAGCTGGCAGTTATATCCAAAAAAATCGTCCACGCCCTGATTGTTAGGATCTCCCGTAGAACCAGGCTGTCCTAGCCCCCATTTCCCAAATGCACCGGTGGTATAGCCTGCATTCTTAAACAGGTGAAATAAAGTGAATGTTCCTGCCGGCAGAGGAAACTGGCCTTCAGGTTTTATTTCCTTGTTCCCGCGAATGGGCGTGTGTCCGGTGTGCAATCCTGTCATCAGGCTGGCTCGCGAGGGAGCACTCACTGTTGTACCGGAATAGGTTCGTGTAAAACGGGTTCCGTTTAATGCCAACCTGTCTATGTTGGGAGTCAGAAACTTTTCCTGGCCAAAACAGCTCAAGTCGCCATACCCTAAATCATCTGCAACGATAAATACCACATTTGGCTTTTGTTGGGCAATGATTGGTACAAATGCAGCTAAGGAAATCCCTGCGGCAAAAAAATTGTTATTCATATTGTTACGTTCTTATTCATTTTTAAAGTTACATTAAAAAATTGGAAATTGCATATTCCCTTTGTTCTCCTCATTTCACAGTATCTGCTTCATAAATCGCAGTATCAGTTCGTTTTTATGTGCAACGTTTTAAAATTCATCCTTTTCGGAGCTCATATCGTAGAGCTGATCTGTCTGTTCCCCAGTTCTGTATTGGCAAGCCTGTAACATGCACTACCGTTATTGGGTTCTGTATATTTCCAGTCACATGTTCGTATCGTCAGTGAGGAAGATTCATCAACAACATAATCGCGTCCGTACTAATCGATTCCCGGCCATGGATCCAGCTGATCCATTCTATTACAGTGGATTTGTTTTTCAGATTACAGACTTCTTGAACATCAAAACTTATTCGCCAAATTGAAAGTGTTTCATCTCTTTACAGGCATAACTGTAAAAGCCTGAGATGGAAATGTCATAATTCGGATGAATTTCAACTATTGCGAAACTATTGTTGTCGGGCAACTCTCCTTCAATCATACCTTTTATTGTGCAATAGTGAATATTTTTTCGGAAACTGTAATGCCCTTCATGATGATGGCCCTGAAATACTGCCAACACATTTTTTCGACTTTCCAAAAGAGCAATCACTTCATTTGCATTTTTTACGCACACCGATTCGTAGATGTCGGAAAAACTATCCAAAAGCTGATGAATAAAAACAACAACGTACTTGTCATCCTTTTTAAGTTCAAGGCTGAGCCATTCTAACTGTTCTTTCGGCAAATAAGCTTGTGTCCAGTCAAAATTTCCACTGTCATAGGGAGTCCCGTCTTCATTGAAATTGGCATCGAGTACAATGAATCTAATATTTCGAACATCGAAAGAATAATATGTTTTTTTATCTGCATTTCCTGGATTAGATGTGTATTGCAGGAAATCTTCTTTTGAAATGCAATCCATATCATGATTGCCCAAAACATGATAGGACGGACCCTTGTATGATTTAAAAACAGATTCAATTTTTTTCAGGAATCCTATCGTTTCTTCTTTATTGCCTGGAATATTCTGGTCTTTTAAATCACCCAATTCAATAATAAAATCTAAATCTTCTTTATTAAAAAGGTCAATCGCATGTTGAAGCTTGGCGATAGATTCTTTATAAAATCTTGTACCCCAAGGTTCCCGATCTGCATAGTGGATATCGGAAACAATACCAAAACGCAAAGAGCGTGTAAGTATTTTACAGGAATAATGACAAGGTAAAGTTGCTAATAAAATCCCCCCTGATAATCTTTTTAAAAAATCTCTTCTGTCCATATCGTTTAGAAAAGCAAATTTACAACATAACGACGAAACATTATATCAGTAGCACAATCTTTTTACTTAAATTTTAACCGGTCAGCAGTTTCGTTTCTTTACATAAAAGTAATTTCTATCTGGCAAAGGTCATGCAACTTGCCTGTTTTCAAATGCTTTATCAATGATATCTGGGATGATGAAGGGCTGGACAGGTTATCAATGCCTGGTAGTTGTCATTCTGATCTTTTTCAAAATCAGTCTAAGTGACCAACATAGGACAATGTTTTTGTAAATTGGCATACAAAAGGTATTTATCAGATCGTTGACCTGGATAATTTAAATCTTTCTTGAAATTCTGCTCAATGATTGAATATTATCTACATAAATCGCCTTTCAGATAAAAAGTTCCTTTGTTATTGTTCTCTAGACCGATGAAACTCGGCGCTTATATTCGGAAAGACATGCATCTAACCGTTCCTGAGCCGTGGTGTCGCCTGGAACATTGTGTGACGGATGGATGAATAATTTTACACCTCTGTCTGCCAAAATTTCTGCAACATTAGTCACGGTCATCCACACTAATGTGACAAAAGCGAGAGTAGATACCGGTCCTATTTTGTCTTGGTGATTTTTTAGAACAACCGAGGCATCTACCACCGGAACGCACGAATCAACAACAATATCGGCGATTTCGAAAAGTGTTTTTCCGCTTTTGTGACGGGTTACTTTGCCCTTGGCTTCTACAGCAGATCCATAAACAATTACTTTCAGTCCCAGTTTCTTCGCATGAAGCGCCACATCTATGTTTACATTGTTAATCCCCGTGTGTGAAAAAATCCATATACAATCTTCATTACTGAAGTTATATGCTTTCATGATCGCGTCACCATAACCTTCCGCTCTTTCAAGAAACAAGAACTGATGGATTCCCATCTGTCCGGTTATACCGGTGAAGAAAGTCATTGGTAGCTCTACCATTGGATGAAATCCTACAAAGCCACCGATGCGCGGATACATTTCCTCTACGGGTATCGTGGCATGTCCACAGCCGAATGTATGCACCCATCTGTTTTTTTCTATACTATCTGCCATTGCAGTTGCAGCATTTTTAATGTTCTCGAGCTGTGTTTCTTCGATTTTTCGCATAATGCCTCTTGCATTTGCCAACCATTCAAGTGAAAGTGTCATAATTGTAATTTTAATTGATATTTTTAATTATTTTTGAATTAGTGAAAAGTATAATTGACTGTATTAGTAGTAAAATAATTATAACGAGTGTAAAAGAGGAAATGCCAAATGTTTTTGAAATAAACCCCATGGCATAATTCATCAGGGTATTTCCGATCAACGCAATTACCATTGCAAATCCGATTGCTGTCCCGCTTATATGTTTGTATGCCGTTCCTATGTAACTTATAATAACCGGGAATCCCGCTGCAAGGCCAAACCCTGTAATAAAAAGGCTGATTGAGGCTAATCGTAAATTACATGCGTAATTGAGCATGATTATTCCGATGATGGCAGTTATTATTCCTCCCGGAAGAACATATTCATTTTTTATTATACGCAATAAATAACCGAGAAATAAACGGGAGACAGCCATTCCTGAAACAAAGAATGTCAGGCTCAGAACCACATCTTTACCATTCAATGCAACTCTGCCATCAAGATAGCTGGTAGTCCAGTTATTGATAAGCCCCTCAGCACCACTTTGGAAAAAGAGGAAAAAACTTAAAAAAAGGATCAAAGGTTCTTTTATCAATTTAACAGCTTCTTTCACTGGAAATCCCTGTCTGATTTTTGGTTCTGGAAAATTAATCAAAATAAAATATAGAACGGCAGCCATCATACACAATCCCGTACCTTGCAATATTATTTGATAAGAATATGTTCTGGAGAACATTCCCAGTAAAAGAGGCATCCCCAACGCCCCTATGCCATAACAAACGCCAAGGATACTTAGCATTGAACCACGCTCTTTGTCATTTGAGATATCTGAAACAAGCGCGTTTGTGGAGCCGTTAAGCATACCTCCACCTAAACCGATAAGAAATATACATATACGCAAAAGATTCAGGTTTTCGAAAAACGACAATCCTTCGATTCCAGATAATGTAAACAGTGTGCTTACGATAAGCAATAATTTATATCCAAATCTATCTACAATAACCCCAAACAAGAGTGAACCTGCAAGTACTCCTACTGGCAGTAGAGAAACTAGGGAAGATGATCCTACTTCATCAAGAGAATATTCAGCAGTCAATGTGGGCAGAACGGACCCCATGACAATAAATGCAATCCCGAAAAAAGCCATGCCTATACAGGCGGCTACATATACGTATGTTTTATTGTATTTCACGAAATTAAAATTATTGATTTTCACTAAAGTTAGATTTTCGTTTGCCATGACATAGATAAAGCAGGCTTTGCTTATTTTATCCCATCTTGAGGCTATTGTTAATGGATGCAAGTGCCAGGTAACCGGCGCCATATAGTCCTGCATCACCTTGTAAAATTGATTTCTCGAATCTTACTTGCTTCATAGCAATGGGTTGTGCCCATCTGGCAGCTTCCTCATAAATGCGTTCTATGAATTTTATGGCTGGTCCGAAAACACCTCCACCCCATATGATTATTTCGGGGTTTAACAAGCTGACTAAGTTGGCGGAAGCCATACCCCACATTTCAATTGCTTTTTCAATAACAAACAATGCGAGGGGATCTTCGTTATTCACTGCTTCAAAAATATCTTTTGTTGACAGGCTCCCAATTTTTCTTTTATATAATTCACTCTCTCTAAACAGAGTCCCATCTTCCAGTAGCCTTTTTACCTGGCGTACAATGCCATCTCCAGATGCATAACTTTCG
Organism: Proteiniphilum sp. UBA5463; assembly: GCF_002427225.1. Classification (NCBI taxonomy): domain Bacteria; kingdom Pseudomonadati; phylum Bacteroidota; class Bacteroidia; order Bacteroidales; family Dysgonomonadaceae; genus Proteiniphilum; species Proteiniphilum sp. UBA5463. The sequence goes on from NZ_DIQL01000001.1 coordinate 79,664, forward strand.
AAACAACCATATCTCTCAAATTCCTCTCTATAGGGAGTCTCAATTGCAAACCATCCGGCAGAACCAACAATATCTCCATGTCCGTGTAGAATGTTTCCATCAACCAGAATTCCCACTCCAATACCCGTACCTATTGAGATGTATATTGCATTGGTGGCATTTTTTGCTGCACCCTTCCATTTCTCTCCCAGAATGTAACAGGTCCTGTCGCTGGCAATATTAATTGTGACCTTATCATCATTAAAATGCTCCTCTATCTCTTTTTGAAGCGGATAGTTTTCCCAACCGTTTATGTTGGGTGCCCATATGAGTCCCGTCTTACTGTCCGCTATACCTGGGACACAGATACCCAATGCTTCGACAGCATCCCTGCGTCCCTCCGGTCGTTCAATTAATTCATCGATGGTATGCAAAACCAGCCGGCCTACCTCGCTCTCTTTTCGTTCTTCGAGAAGGCACAATACCTGGCAGAGTATCCTACCATTTTCATCAAATAGGGCGCTTGTAATTTTGGTACCTCCCAGATCTATCCCTATAACAGCCATGAGTTATCTCTTTTTGTTTGAAATTTGATTGCTTGCAGTTATTCCAATCACATGGACATCTTTGCTGTCAATACGGGTGTTGATGTTCAGCGTATTACCGGAGCTTCGCACCTCTTTTTGCGTTTCATTGATTACATCCCGCAGGGTATATACACCGTCAGAGTCCATATACAGAACTATATCAATTTCTTCACTACCGGCACTATGGTTGATGATAAAAAGAAGGGGACCGTCCTTTGTATCCTGCAGCCGGACTTCCACCTGATTAGAAGTTCTACCGTCAAGAGATGTTGTAAAAGGTCTTTTAATTTTAGCCCATTTCAGTAAATTGACAAAGAACCTGTCATTTTCAGGGCTCACCTCCTTAAAATTGGCCATCCCTAAATAAGATCCTACGAGCATCGATTCGCCCTTCCCAAATTGAGTACTTACAACAACCGGTTGTCCCTTCTCGTCTATAGCTAAAATATTTACATTTTTGTTTTGAAGAATACTTAACGACTGCAAATATAAAGAGCCTTTGAGTTTACTTCCTTCTTCAAGTCCTTGCAGTGCCGGGTGATTTTCATCTGAAATTGTCAACTCAATATTGTCACGCATTCTGATTTCATTTTCCCTTACACCGAAAATGTCATGCATCCCTAGACCAGGAATAATTTCCGAAGCATAACCACGATCATCGTTCCAGCCGATACGGGCTTCCGCCAATACATATCCTCCATTTTCCACGAAAGCACGCAATCCGGATGCCGCCTCTCGGGTGAACATGATAGGATAGGGGATTATGATCAATTTATATTGCGAAAGATCCCGGTTTTCTATATGTTTTCTGTGGATAAAATCTACAGGGATATTGTGATTGGCAAATGTCTGGAAATAACCAATCAGTGATTGGCTCAATGCTGCCGGAAAATCGTTGCGCTGCATTCCTCCTACCATCTGGGTCAGCGGATTATATACAATGCCAATTTCAGCCTTTGCAGGAGTAGCACCCAGGAAGAGTTGCTGATTTCGGTTCACCACCTCTGCTATTTCCCCTGCCTTTATTGCTCTTTCGGTTAAGGTTCCATCCAGATTAATCAAGCCATACCCTCCTGCTTCATATCCTGACGACATTGGGTAATAGGCGTAGATATTTACTCCTTTAGCCCCTTTGGCGATAGCCGACCAGGCCCATATGCGATGGTCGCCGGAGGTCACCGGGTCACTCACCTGAAGCGCAATAGTACCTAATCCTGCCTGCAGTTCTCCAACGTACCAACCACCTTTTTCACGGTTTGCACTCCTGGTGAAGTCCATCACGGTACGTAGCGTTGTCACCGACCATGCATTTTGAGGATGATTGTGTTTGGGATAGAGTGATACCCCATAATAATCCAACGGACCGGCCATAAGAAAGTCGTCCGTTGCTCCCGCGCCAACATGGGGAGACTGAAAGAGCGATGCACCTACGGCATGAGCAGTAATCAGGTGAGTCTTGTCAACTTTCCTTATTGCGTCATAACGCGCCTGCATATCCTGAACCAGTTTTTCATATATAAAAGTTTTCCAGTCGATGAAGTCGGTATAACTTAAAATGGTACTGAACCTTGGAGCTTCTACTTGCGGCCAGTCTGTGAAATTACGGTACCACGCTCTGTTTAAATTTTCGAGGGAGCTGTATTTTTTCTCAAGCCACTTCCTGAATCTTGCCTGTGTCCCGTCACAAAAACAGAACTGAACATTTGGAATATAATTGAGAGATGCCCAGTTGATTATATGCGGTTCACTCCAGAGATCCCATCCAAAAAAATTGGGATATGAAGTTGCTACTTTAGCTGTTTCAGAATAAAAATTGAGTACCGCATCTTCCACGGCTTTGTTATCTGTACAGGCTCCTGGTGCCGATTGGGGGTGTACCTTATCTCCGCTTTGCGCTTCGAACAGCGCATAAGGATAATTTTGTGCTACCCAGTCCGGAGCGGAATCCACATATATCTGAATGAATACTTTTAATCCCACTTCATTGGCGAGTCGCATGAGAAGGTGCAAATTGGCGAAATTGTATTTACCGGGTTCCGGTTCACAGGCTGCCCATTCAACCCATGTACGAACAGTGTTGAATCCGAGATCCTTTATCTGCCGGAGATCGGTTCTCCATTCCTGCTCCGACTTTGTTGTTATCTCAGACAGCATTGGAGCTCTGGCTTTGCCGCCACTGTACCATACCGAGAAAGGAAAGAAATTTTTATCTATTCCTTCCTGTTTCGTTTGTCCCTGAACTCCGATCGCGATAGACAAAAACAATATAAAAAGCAGATGTAATTTAAAATTTTGTATTTTGACTGACATATTCAATAAATTATAGTTATGATTTTTTGCTCTTCATTACAGACTTCCATACGGCTTTTCGCAAAGTTCCCTGATTGTCGTCACCGTCATAATCCCAGAACATCAGGCCTTTCATCCCTTTACCCAGAACCCACTCGCCTTTCATTCCGATACTTTTCTCATTGTCGTATCCGCAATAGTAAACCCCGTTGTAGGTGACGTACGGAACGGAAGCCGCATTGTCCCAATTGTCGATCTTATAGGATCGGGCGTCGAGATCGATGATTTTTTTGTAGTTGATCGCTTCCGTCCATGAGTGGCGCCCGTAGAAAGGTACGCCTAACACCAGTTTATTGGCCGGCATGCCGGCATCCAGATAGGCCTGAACGGCACGGGAACAGTCAGAAGCCGCCGACGGATCATACAGTGCGGATTGATGATGGGGGGCCGCATCCAAATCATAAGTCATAATATTCACAAAATCGACGTAAGGGGCAACGGCTGCAATGTCGATATAGCGCCATCCTCCCGTAATCGGTTGCTTATCCATACAATAGCCGGCATAGGTGAGCAGGTACTGGGTCCCTAAGGTTTCACGCAGTTGCCTCATCAACAGTACATGGTTCGCTACATCTACTGTCGCATCATAAGCATTCGGATCACCGCTCCATGAGAGGCCGGGAAACTCCCAGTCCATATCAATACCATCGATGCCCCATTTTTGCAGGAAAGCTTTACAATCATTGGCAAAAGCTTTGCGGTATTCATCCGATTTGGCAAGTTGTGAAAAACCTTCCCCTTGTGAATTTTCTAATGATATGGAAATGGACAGATTCGGATTAGCCTTCTTCAGATTTACGATCTGCCGGAAACGGTTTTCGTCGCCCAGTACATAGATTCCTTTATAGACTCCGCCCTCCATATAGGGTTCGGCGAAGGCGTAATTGATATTTGTCAGGTATTGGGGATCGGGGATCACCGTACTCCAGGATGTCACGTAAGCCAGTGCGATACGTCCTTCTACTAATTCAGGCATATTGCTGTCCTTATCGGGAGCTTTTAATCCCGCTTCATAATCGTCTTTCTCACAAGTTGTAAACAACAAAAGCGCAAACACAACATAAAGGGTTTTTGTTATATTTTTTACTAACATTCTGTTTGGAATCAATATGATATAACTCATAAGTTATCTATTATTCACAGTAATAACCAATAGCATTTATTATAAGTGAATATAAATGTGAATTATCTATTAGAAAAACAATAAATCACAAAAATGTGCCTATAACAAGAACAATACCTGTTACCGGCAATTGATAAACCTACTTATTCCTCTTTTGGTACAAGGTAAAAATAGGTCCCATAAAAATCCCAGTCCGCTGCATCTGCAGGCTTACTGTAAGTCTGTGGGAAACATAACACCAATAGGTCTTCGCTAATATACGTTATCCAATATGGAGTGGAGGCCCCTTTCCAGACACTCCAGCTAATATTGGTGCCTATAACAGGAGCAGTGGTTATCAATTCACCTGTTACTCCTTCGGGCTTGTTATGCGTATAGGCCCAGGTTCCCTCCTTTGATACCGCTCCGGATCCCAAATAAGTAGTCATTTTATGGGCATTAAATTCAAATACCATGGTTTGTTCCGGTATGGTTGCGGTATTTACGGTCCCCCAGGAGTTCTGTCCGGGAACCGGATCATAATATTTCCAGTTACCATACATTCCATTATAAAGGGCTCCTGTTACTTGTAAAAATGTCCAGGTCTTTTTTGCGGTTTTGTCTGCTTTGTCTTTTGCGCCTGATAACAAACGATCATATTCATCGAAACAGTTGGTTACGCTGATGTTGAATTTTTTAGACGTAACAACCTGATTGGCGGAAATGCCGGTATAATAGATTTCATATTCGCCGTTAGCATCATAAATAACGGTAATGTCATCGGATGCTACAATTTTTTCACCGGTACTCCATCCCAAGTGCCATACACCGCCAACATCGGGGCGACTGTTTTTCAATACGACATACTGATCGCCTTCCACTTTGTCATCTGTGTTAGGAATAGGTTGTGTAACAGATAAAGCAGCATCCAATTCGGCTTGACTTATAGGAGCTCCAGCATTTTCAAACTGTTCACGCAGTGCCATGTCTTCAATCGGGTCGCATCCATAAGTGAATAAAATACCCAGCAGAAAAATTCTTATTATTGTTTTCATACTTGATCATTTTTTAAGTTATTGTAATCTATTCCAACTGGAAAACAAAGCGCTGGACTCCCAACCGGGATTCTGTTCAAACAAACCACCCGATAAATCTACTTCAGTCTGTGGAATAGGCCACCAACCTTGCGTCTGTTTTAAACGAGCCTTGTAGTCAAAATTTACCATTGGAACTTCTACGCCTGCATTAAGCAAGGTAAATCCTTTTTGTTTGTTTAGCGCTTCTCCTGCTTCCTCCAAAGATGGTCCTGACCATCTCAACAAATCCCACCATCGTATGGATTCGAAAGCAAATTCCCAACGACGTTCGTTTTTGATCGCTGCCAGTGAATAAGCAATTGGCGCCAAATTCGACCGGGCGCGTACGCGATTAAGTCCGGTGGCATCTTCTTTTAATTCTGATTGCATCAACAATACGTCCGCAAAACGAATATGGATTAAGTCAGCGATGTTGTTCAGCGATTGGCTTATAACATCAGCGGTTATTTGAGGATAGAGCTGAAGAGCGAATGATCGGATTCCGTAAACCGGATTTTTTCCTGGATCATTGGCGTTAATGTTTTGATATGACATAACATTAATATATTTCTTCTGATGATAACCGGTCTGTTCATAGTACCGATACGAAACCGTGTAATCAGGCTCATCCGGAGTTAATCTCCGGTCGAATAATACGCTTCCTGTATTATTCGGATCAAGTGCACGATACGACCAGATGGAACCAGTCAGGCGAGGATCTTCTGTCGCTCCGTTCAAATAGGACTGTTGTTCCGACCATTCTATCCAGTCATTTACCATAGCTGGCGAAACTGGACCGGCTCCCCAACCTCTGCCAAACGGGTAACCTTCTCCATCTTCTGCTTTTGAATTATCGGCCGAGGGAGAATAAAATTGCGACACTGTATTGCTAAACCATGTATATGTCCAATTGTTGCCTTTTAATTTATGCTTGTTGGCAAACAGGGTTTCGATGGGGCTTAAGCCGGCCCAATCCAGATTATTATTCAGCACATATTGATATTTATATTCTTCACGGTCATTATCCTGGGAGGCTTTGTTTGTATAAGCCCAAAGGTTGCGTTGATCTGAAACCAGATCATGACCGGAATTGTTCACGCAATCATCTATCCATTCAATGACCTGTGCTTTGGTAATTCCGTCGGGAAGCTCGGTTTTATCATAGCGCCCGGTATAAAAAAGGAATACACGTGCCATTAAGGCTTCTGCCGCGTATTTGGTAGCATGCCCCACCATCGGCGAACCATCCAGATAAATGCGGTCCGGCATCAATTCAATGGCATTTTTCAGGTCGGAAGCTATTTGTTGATATACTTCATCGACAGATGCACGCGGTAGTTTATCCGGGTTTCTGCTGTCTGTACGTAAAGGAACGCCGCCGAAAACCTGTACCAGTTCATTAAATGCGAAAGCGCGTAGGAAATAGGCTTCACCAAAGCAGCGGTTTCGTTCGGTTTCACTCGACCACTTTGCTACATTATCTAATGTTTCAATGGCTACATTTGCACGGTTGATTTGCCTATAACACCGGGCATATAAGGGTTGTAGCATATTCAGGTTTGTGTACATCAGAAAGTTGGTCGCACAGTTATTCGATGCTTCCAGGTTCCCGCCCAAGCAATCGTCACTCGCCAATTGCGCCAGATAGAAATAAGAGGATGTTTCCGGATCCTGGAATAACATATTGGCATATATGCCTGTAATCAATTCGTTAGCTTCCGTTTCAGTAAACGGGAAATTATCGGTTGATTTGGTTGTCAAGCTTTCACTGTCTAAAAAATCACTGCAGCTTATGTAGGAACCAATGGTCAATAATAGGATAAATGCGATATATTTTTTCATTGTTTTTCTATTTTAAAATTTGATATTCATACCAATCATATATACCCTCGAACTCGGATAAAATCCTAAATCAATTCCTTGTGCATAGGTATTTCCTGCTCCATACCCAATTTCAGGATCCATTCCTGTATAACCTGTGAATGTAAACAGGTTTTGTGCAGTCACATATATCTTTAACTGACTAAGAGGGAGTCTTTTAAATGCTCTTTTGAAGTCATATCCCAGGGATACATTTTTTATTTTGAAATAATCGCCGTTCTCTATGTAAATATCGGATATCCTATTCCAGTTTGAGTTTACCGAACTTGATACACGCGGATATTTGTTAGATGTCCCTTCTCCATGCCAACGTTGGAAAATATCCGTTGTATAATTGGCCATTGGAGAGGCTACATAATCACGATAAGATTTCAATATCTGATGACCGAATGCACCGTAAGTGTTCACGTTCAGTTCAATTCCCTTATAGTCTATGTTAAAAGAAAAACCCAGTGTGAAGTCGGGATGCGGATTTCCTATTTCTGTGCGGTCATCGGCATTAATGGTTCCGTTTCCATCGATATCCTGCCAGATAACATCGCCCGGTTGTGTATTATCTCCCAGAAGTTTGGCTCCTTTATAATCATCAATCTGTTGCTGATTTTGAAAAATGCCGCTACTTTTATATCCATAAAAATATCCGAATGGTTTCCCTACCTCAGAACGATAGCTTTCGTCTGATCCTTCCCACAATACGCTGATAGGCCCCCGAAGAATCTTCTCCGCATTTGCAATTTTTAGAACCTTGTTTTTATTATAACTCAACGAGAGGTTTGTATCGAAGTAGAAATCCTTACTTACCTGCTCGTTCCAGCCTAAGGTTATTTCAAACCCGGTGTTCTGAACATCACCGCCATTAATAAAAGCAGGGGAAACTCCAAAATCTGCCGGCTGAGGGGGATCTACTAACCAGTCTTTGGTAATACGATTATACCAATCAAGTTCCAATCTCATACAGTTGTTGAAAAAACTGGCATCAGCTCCCAAATTAATCATAGTTTGTGTTTCCCATTTCAGATCTGGATTTACCCCACGATAAGCATATGAACCCGTGGCTGCATCTCCCATTGAATTGCCAAAAGGATAACCGCCATTATTATTGTTAGAAGTTATCAATCCAACATATTGAAAAGATGCAACGCGGTCATTACCGTTTGAACCATAAGATACGCGTAACTTCAGGAAATCTACACCTTTTATGTTTTCATTCCAGAATTTTTCGTTGCTTATTACCCAACCTGCTGAAACGGAAGGGAAATATCCCCATCTATGCCCTGGAGCGAAATTTGAAGAGCCGTCGGCTCGTAAAATAAACGAAGCCATATATGTTTCGTTATAGTTATAATTCAATCGTCCAAATGCAGATAAGGAGCCACTTGACAGGGTAGGGGTACCGGTAAGAGATTGTACTGTATTTAAACCAGGCACATTACTTAGCCAGGCATGGTCGAAATCGTAAAAGATAGACCCCTGGTTTGAGCCGCTCATTGATTCGCTTAGCATCTGGCGTGTCATACCTTGTCCCAAGAGCGCATCCAGATTATGTTCTCCAAATGTCATAACATAATTGATCGTGTTGTCCAATGTCCAATATTGAGATTGCCCCATGGATTGGGTTACGCGGTCTTGCACCTGCTCTAGAGTTGCCGTTAATTTTCCAAAAGAAGGAATATATGATCTATAGCTGGATGCACTTAGCATATAACCGAACTGTGACCGGAACGTTAAATCCTTGATAGGTTGCAGATCCAAGTAGGCGCTGGTTTGCAAGAAATGAGATTTACTGAGGTTTTGATTCATCATATAATCCATGTATGCAATCGGGTTTTTATTCGCATTGTTTGCTGTATCCCAATTATAACCATCGGCTACCTGGTCATTAAAGGTATAGTATTCGCCCTTACTATTGTATGCATGCATCAATGGGCTCATCACTAATGTATTGTGAATCGTGTTCCAGTATATATCATCCCGAGCGACCTGTCCTTGAGAACGATTAAAACGATAATTAAGCGTTTCACCCACTTTTAATATATCAAGGTCTCCTTTTTTAAGGATAATTGATTCCGTGTTGATTCGCGCATTGAACCGATTTAAAATGGGAATATTGTAAGGTACGCCCATTGTAGCTTCTTGTTGAAGGAATGTAAGGCCCAAGGATGAAACAGATCGCTCCGTTCCGCTGTTGATGCCGATACTGTGGGATTGAATAATGGCGTTTTTATTAAGGATCTCTTTTGTCCAGTTCGTTCCTTTCCATGAACCGTCACGAATAGAGGCCAGATCTCTGGTCGGAATTAAATTATTCCAATTATATATTGGCAGGCCATCCATGATCCGGGCTTCATTTTGAATGCTCATAAACTCTTGGGCATTTAGGACAGTGGGTATTTTATAGAGATTTTGTATCCCGTAATAACCGTCATACGTAATTTCATGTTTTCCTGCTTGCCCACTTTTAGTCTTCACAAGAATAACGCCATTAGCAGCCCTTGAACCATAAATTGCCGCGGTTGCCGCATCTTTTAATACGTCAATACTTTCGATATCGTTAGGACTTAGTCCGTCGAGGCTGCCGCCTACAACCCCATCAATTACATACAAAGGAGTTGAATAATTATTGGTACCGATACCGCGGATGTTTACCTTAAAACCGTCCCCGATAAATCCGCTGACCTGTGTAATGTTAACCCCCGGTGCCTGGCTTTGTAAAGCCCCCAATACGTTGGGTGTGTTTAATCGTGCGATATTTTCACCTTTTACCTGAACTGTAGCACCCGTCACCAATTTTTTCTTCATTGTTCCGTATCCGATAACCACCAACTCCTCCAACAGTTCTGAGTCCGTTTCCATAGCGACATGTATTGTTGTCCTTCCTTTGATAGCTATTTCTTGCGGCTTCATGCCTACATATGTAATTTGGAGTATAGCATTTTCAGGCGTATTGGGAAGGCTAAAGTTACCGTCTGTATCGGTAACTGTTCCGTGTGAAGGATTCCCTTTTTCCACGATGGTTGCCCCTATAACCGGATCGCCGGCGTTATCGCGAATTGTTCCCGATATGGTCTTCCCTCTTTGTTGTTGGGCGGTGTTGACGGGATTTTCTTTCGCGCGCTTTTCGGATAGCGCTATTTGTGTGTTGTTGATCAGATAGTCGATGTTCGTATTCCGGAACAACCTGTTTAGTATGTTTTCAATTGTCTCGTCCTTAGTTTGGATGGTCGCCTTTTGGTTTAAATCCAGAAAATTATCGCTATAGAAAAAAGTGTAACTGCTTTTTTCCTCAATTTGTCGAAGTATGTTTTTTATTTCCGTATTTGTCGCAGAAATACTCAATTGCGCCATACTTTGCCCGATACTTAGTAGCAGCAGGAGCAAACAGCTCACGCCAATTCGTTTGATTTGTACGTTCATTGAATAAATTTTTTTAGATTTTAGCTTGTTTTAGGATATAATTAAGGATAAAAAGGCACGAAGTTCACTATGATTGAGTAATTTTGTCCCCCATATGAATGCGGCCATCAGCAAGTTGCTGTTGTGTTATTATCCTGTTAGCGGAATATTGCATTCTTTAACCGGAGTGATGCCCTTACATTGCTCCGGCTTTTCTATTGTAATCAGGTGAGTTGTTTTCTGTTTTATTTCATACACGTCTATTTTTTGTGAGTTATTAATTCTGTTTTTTACTGAATGTAATGTGCGATCCGGACATTGTGTACTGTAGCGGGGAAACAACAGTGATAAGATTCAGTACATTCTCCATACTGTTGTTCTTGATTTTTCCGCTATATTGTATCTCTGTTATTTCGGGTGATGTAAAAGAGATAGTTACGTTGTACATTCTTTCCAGTATTTTGGCAATGTCTCCTAATGTTTCTTTGTCGAACACGAATTGATCGGTCATCCAAAAAATGGCTTCATTTACATTGTCTATACGGGACTTACTGAACATTCCATCTTTAGTATTGAATGAAATCCGTTCGTTAGGAGCCAGCACTTCGGATAACAATGAGTTGCTTACTTCAATTCTGCCTTCAATGAGTGTTCCGGTTATTTGATCATCATTGGAATATGCCTTAATGTTGAACTTTGTCCCCACAGCCTTTACCTGCAGATGGTCACGTGTTAACACGATGAACGGGTTGTTTGGGTTGCTTTGTACCTCAAAATAGGCTTCTCCTTCCAGTTTTACCATTCGGTTTTTTTCTCCGAAATCCTGAGAATAACGCAGTTCGCTGGCCGAATTGAGGCGCACCCGGGAACCGTCGGGAAGCTGAACGCTTGCCTTTTGTCCGTTTTCAACCATTACCACAAGTTCTTGTTGTGAATGATTACGGATCCGTTGGAGCGAGAGGCCCAGTATAAAAAACAGTATAGCTACGGCTGCTATGCTCGCCATTGCAATCCATCTGCTTTTGTGTTTCGGAAGGGTTTGGATATTTCGACGCATATACATCTTAAACTGTTCCCATGCTTTTTCCCTGTTTTCTGCGGCGAGCCGGGACGGATGCTGGCCGGCATCTTCCCATTTGCTTGCATAATAATCTCCAAATTGCTTTTCGCTTATCTGCTTTTGTTGATAAGCACGGAGCAACTTACCTATTTCTTCTTCCGATAGGGTATTGGAGAGAAATTTCCCAACCAAATTTGTAATTTCTTCTGACATATTTATTGTTATATACGTGAGGAAGGTAAAACCCTTACAAAGATTTCGGTTTTAACAAGAATATTAATTATATTTAACAATATAATATTAAAAATGACGCATAAGGTTTCCGGAATTATAGCAACCGACAGATTAAAATATCAGCAAATTGAGGTAGTGTTTCAGTTTTTCATTTAAAAAAATAAGAGAGCGTCTTATTTGTGTTTCAACTGTTTTTTCTGAAATATTTAAACGGGAAGCAATATCTTTGTTTGACAGATTCTCTTTTCGGCTTAATAAGAAAATTTTACGTCGTGCTGTGGGAAGTTTTTCAATCAATTCTGAAAGAATTTTCTCCAGAAAAAGATTATTTACATCTTCTTCCGGATTACTCTCTTCCGGCATAATTTCCTGTTGAGTTTGTTCATATTTGTATTTTCGCAGCAATTGTTCCGTTTGTCTGTAAACATGATTTTTGGCAATGGTATAAAGAAGAGGTGCAATATTGGTATCGGGATCAATTGTTTCTCTTTTCTCCCAGAGCGTTATGAAGACAGTTTGTGTAATGTCTTCTGCAAAAGTTTTATTGAAAAGCGTGTTTAGTACAAATGTATAAACCTGATTGTAGTAGAAATGAAAAATATGTTCAAAGGCCTTTTCATCTCCTTCCTGCAGAAGGCGAAGCGTGCGTGAGTTTATATCTATTGTTTTGTTCTTCAAAGCACTTTTATACTTTATAGAAAAAACCCTTCATTTCAGATAAGGCTCATTTTGTCAGATTTGTAATATCTGTTAGTGACCGTTTGCAAAAAAGTTGCAAATTGATTGCTTTGATTTTACAAATGTATGAAAAAAATGTGAATTATTATTCTGTTCATTCAAACAGGCGATGACAGATCGGATTAAAGATTGCTATCTGGTATTTTAGAATTGCAACTTTCCCGGTAAGTTTTACATAGGTTTTTTAAACAAAACCATGAAAAACACCGCGGGGGGGTGCTAAGCGGTTGGAGGTGCGAAACCCCAAAGAGTGTCAACCAGCAACATAATTTAATAAAAAAGGATCTTACTGTATACGGGAGAGCTTGTGTTAGGCGGATTCGGAGGTGAAAATTTACAAGCAGTACCCATAAATAATGTTTGGGGCGAATTAAATCGGCCGTGATTTAAAACATTTCATGTGTGATAAAACATTGCCATCGATTGGATGGCTTCCACCAAAAGGAGGTTTTACACCACGAGATGGCGGATGTGGCGAGGATTTAGACGACTTCGACGGCAACATGGATGAGAAGTCGGGATATTTATCTCTGTTACATGGCGTTGCGTTGTAGATTAAATCAATGTCGTCACGTTCGCACATTTTTTTCCAATCCTCATCTCCCGTATAAATGGCAGCTTCCTTTCGCTTATTGTTTTTCAGCGATTTCTGACTGCTCTTGATTCGCTCCGGATTCAGGTCGCACAAAGCCACTATTTCCGTACCCTCAATCAGGCTAAGCCGATTGACTGCAGCGCCTCCCCGGCCCAGCCCTACTACCCCAATACGGACTGTAGGAATATGTTTGCAGCGGAGCCCCAGGACTGATTTTCCTTTTGCAGGAGGATTATTTTCGTCGGTAATGTTTACCATATCCAGGTCCGACACCGTTTTATTCATTCCATTTAGCTTGCTGCCAAGTATTACAGCACTTCCCGCTAGAGATGTTCTTAAAAATTCTCTTCTGTTAATTGCCATAGTTATTTGTATTTATTGTTTAATTAGTGATTCTAATCTGTCAAAACCTTTATTTGTGTATTATAAATTCCATTTGACTTTCGCTTCTGATTATTTTTATGGATACAGCAACAGGCCAGTCTATAAACATTTGGTGCTCTCATCATTTAAATTTATTTTTTTAGACATTATCACCGACATTATGAAAGAAAATACTAAGAGCCACAGAATATTATTTTCTAAAACGAAGCATCTGTATAATTATTAATTCTGCAAATCCGATTTTGCATAATATGGTCCATAGACTCCTTTTACTATCTGGTTTTCATCACGTGGCGACAGTACATAAATTTTGTACTTTCTGCCCTTATCAAACACCTTCAAAACAACATGCCCGTCTTCCTGGCAAACCGAATTTAGCCATTTTTCTTTACGGTATTGATTTCTGAGCCTGACTGGGAATTGAGTCGTAAATATCTTTGGCCCTCCTTCATGTGGAGATAGGGAAATAATTCGTTCCATGACAACCGGCTGAATGTGTTCGTAATCCCACACCGGGATTATGTATGCAAATGCTCCAATGTTTTTGACAAAACCCTCGCTCATTGCGTCTTTATATGCATGGTGGTTGGCTTTGCACACATCTACGGTGCCACATATTTTAGCAACTTCCTCCTCTGTATCAACCGGATTTCCCTTTTCGTCGAGCAACTGTCCGCTTAAGTCACCTCCTGTATAATAGGAAAACGGGCCGTACGAAATTCGCATGGCTACGCTTTTGGTATTCTCATTTTGCCAGTTTGTTTTATTATCGAGATGAAGTTCATAGTAGTCGGTCGTCTCCAAGCCTTCACCAGTCCATATTTTCCCGTTTGCCGCCAGGTTTTGAATGCTGAATGCCTCATGATATTTCTCTTTGTTTTTTAGTAACACAATCTGTTTGTTGCTGCCAATTTCAAAGCGCTCGGGGTATAATCCTTCCGTCTCAATTTTCCAGTCGACAAAGGCACGGTAATTGTCTACGTCCAAGTCATTAACAGAGAAAGGGTATTGATAGTCGGGCCAGCCGCGGTCTATCATCTTGCTGAAACTAATAGTTTCTCCAACTTCTGCTATACCAGTTAAAACGTAATCTGGGTTTCTTCTTGAGGTCTGCTTGGCTTTATTTGTGCAATCGCCGGTGTGGTCATTATGAAAATGGGAAACCACCAGATAGTCGACATGGTTTTTAAATGGATTCACCTGCTCTATATAGCGGGCAATCCATTCGCCTGAACGACGTGAAGAGTCGGGCAGCAGCTCGCACATCTTGTCGTAATTGGAAGGATCCCAGTCCCCCGCATCTATCAGCATCGATGTGCCATCAGGGAAGATATGGAAATTTGCCTCTCCCCTTCCTGTATAAATATGATGGATGTCCATCTCGCCGTTTTTCCATCCGACATAGGGCTTTCCAATCTCGTTTTTAATGCCCGCGCATGACCATACCATACAAAAAAGGCATATAATTGCAATATGTTTTTTTATCATAGGAATTCAGTTTAATTAAATAAGAAAACCAAAAGCAAGCTATTTTTCATTTCTTTATTGCTGCAATTTTAACCAAATCCGACCAATATGGTTGTATTTAAAAACCTATTTTTTCAGCTCCAAAGTGACTAAAACCGGCATATGATCAGAGGCATTCTCCTTTATCACTTTTACATTTTTAATACGCCATTTATGGCCTTTGGAGACAAAGATATAATCGATCCGGGAAGAGGGTTCGTCAAAAGAAAATGTGTACTTGGCTTTCCCCCTCATTTTTGCTACATCTTCAAAATATTTAGTTATTTCTTGGTAAGAGGGCGAATCTGGTGTAAAATTTAAATCTCCCCCCATAACTACAGGAATAGTTGAGTCTTTGAGAATATTGCAGACTGCCTTGGTTTGAGCCAGCCTATTTTCGGGAAACTGGTGGCACAGATGGGTCCCGGCAAATATAATTTTTTGTCCGTTTGAAAAAGTATGTTCTATCATCAGTAAAGCACGACCTTCACCACCTGATGGAGTCGGCAGGTTATAAGACATGGACTTGGAGGGAAAACGCGATAAGACACCCTCGCCATAACCTCCTTCGCTGTAAGGAATAGCCTTACCAAAAAAACCATACATCCCGGTCATGGCAGCAAGTTCTTTTATAACATCCATTTTTACCCCGTTATTTATTGTTGCCGTACGATTGGTCATGCTATCTACTTCCTGCATGGCAACAAAGTCAGGTTTGTATTTATTGATAATTGCAGAGATTTTTTCCAAATTTTTCTCACCCGGAGAATAATATTCTTCCCCATGATAGATATTGTATGTCATTACTTTTATCTCTTGCCCAAAAGAAGCAAGTGGAATATACAGCGAACAGATAAAGGTTAATAATGCAACCCATCGTATTTGTTTTTTTGTTACCTTGTACTCATTTGTAAAAACATCAATTGTGTTCATTTTATTTATAATTAATTATTGTGTGGCTCAAAATATGGCATTTTTTAAAATTAAACAGTTGCTTTAATAGAAATAGTTTTTTAGTGGATCAAGCACCATCTAAAAATTAAACCCTTTAGAGGATCAATCGGAACAGATGCACGTATCGAGATATTTACGGCTATCACTGCTTATTGAATGATAGCCGTAATTGGGTAATACCTCTATTGTTAATATTCTACTTATTGTCCTTTAATAGTAAATTTATATTTATCGTCACCTATATCGTATCCGCTAAAGTCAATTACCAACTCCATCACCCCCGAAAGTAGGCTATAAGTTCCCGCATCACCCTTATGGAATGTAACATCATATCCTGAACCAACAAGGTGTACATCGTCTAAAAGGGTGATTTTTCCGGAAAATAACTCGGGGTCATAATCCCCTAGCTCCAGTTCGAAAGTTGCCATTAGTGCTTCGTCGTCCCAAAAAGGGAATGTCAGGTTTAATCTGTCACAACTGCTGGAAACTTTAGTGCCTGTGCAATATCCCGGACTGTAGCTGCTCCAGATGCCATCGCTACAGAAAATATTACCTACCCAGTTATCGACTTTACAATTAATTACAATTTTTTCAAAGTCAACCACGACGGTCCATTCGGCACTTCTTCCGGTAGGGGAAATAACTTTATATTTTGTGGGTTTCGAGAAATCTCCATATTCACCAAAAGCCGGGGAATCGCCAAGAGGTTCTATTGTACAACCTTCTTCGAGAGATGCCTGTGCCCAGATATTTGAAAAATTAACCGAACGGTCTTTTACAAATACCGAATCAATAAAGTTAATGGTGTCTATCACATTGGTTTGACTTATGGGATTTCGAATAATCCCGGTAGAATCCATATTGGCAAGAGTAATTGATTTTATAAATGGTTTGTCTGGAATAATTGACACATCAATATCTACTCCCTGCTGGCAACCCACTACTATCAAAGATAGTCCCAGTATGATTTTATAAATATTCTTCATTTCATTTAATTTTTGTTTTTTCGATAAAATTCGCCATGTACAATAAATGCTATTCGTTTTTTGACGTGGCCTATTTTAATGTCTATCTTTTTTAACTAATATTAATCCCAATCAAAAATCTGTTTTAAATTTTTATTTAAATTAAGTTGAGAAGTAGGGACAGGACGGTAGTAATACTTAGGCTCGACAAAACTACCTAATCCGTTTTTTTCGGCTTTGAACATGATATGTCCGTGATCTCCATATTCAAGAAAATACGGAATATTGCTTTTCGAGGTAATCTCAATTGAAATATCCCCGGGCAAGTCTGAAGGGATATTTTCGTCAGTATCACAGATGTAATAGTCTGGACTTCCGTCGCCAGTAATATCAACTAGTCCCGATTTAGGCACATATATTCCCTGCTGAGGGAACTCATAAACTTTGCCCATTTTCCATCTCATCAGGTCGTCATACCTAAATCCTTCGGCAAACAATTCAATGTTTCTTTCTCTTCGAATTTCTAACAGTTCAGCACTTTGTGTTGATTTAATATTGTTGTACATTTCAGCCATCATAGGATCGATAGGAGGGTTCATAAATAGATTGGGCATACCGGCTCTTCTTCGCAAAACATTTATCGTTTTATCCAGGTCAGCCTGGGTGAGTTCTCCCATCTCAGCCTTTGCTTCTGCATATATCAGTAATAATTCAGCATACCGGTATAAAGGGAGTGATGTGGAAGCCGAAACATAAATGGCCAAATGGTTTTTGCTCTCATCGGGTAAAAACTTGATTTGTCCGTATCCTCCGGTTTTGTTTATGGGCAATTTGTGGGCCCTGATTTTGTACAGCACATAGCCGGGATACATGATTGACTGCTTTAACCTTGGATCCCGATTTTCAAAAATATAATTTATCTGTAAAGTATCGGTAACACTACGGGGAACAAAGGATCCATCCTTGTAAAGATACGAATCGACAAAGGAACGGCTAATCCCGTTTTCATAATCAAGTACTTTTCCTGAATTGTTTTCCCGCTTATTCTCTTCGTGAGCAAGGTACATGATAACTTCACAATTGTCATTCAGTTCATACGATTTAAAAAGGCTACCGTAGTCGGTGTCAAAGTTTGAGGTTGAATAAATATCAAACTTTTTGGATTCCATCACCTCACTGGCAGCAGCAATGGCTTTATTTAGAAAATACTCTGGTGTTTTCACCACATGCAAATCAGCTTCTCCTTCGTGGTATTTCCTATAAGTTCCTTCGTAGAGACAAAATCTTGCCAATTCAGTAAAGGCAGCCCACTTTGAAAATCGCGTTTTATGCTTGCTTTCCCCCATATATTTTGTGGCATATTCAAGGTCGGCAATAATTGAATCAACGACTATCTCACGGGTATCCCTAGCTTTGTATAACAAATCAATATCGGTATCAGTAAGTACCTTCCCATACCAAGGAACATCGCTATAGGTTTTAACCTTGTCGATATAAAAACGTGCCCTGAAGAATTTACCAACAGCCTTAAATTTGTTGATCTCCAGATCATCTCCCTCTATATTTAATGAATTATCGAGCAGCGTATTAATGGCCCTTAAAGAGCCCCAGTCCCATCCGCCAGCATTATCTGCAGTGATGGTTCCTAGCATAAGGGACCTGATGTTACCTTTTTCAATAGTGGTATTATCGGTATTGCGGTCGATGTTTTCGACATATAGATAGTCATAAAACTGATTTGAATAAGTTTCAAGATCAGCGACTGTTTTGAAAAAATTCTTTTCTACGATACTCGTTTGAGGATAACGCTCCAGAAAATCATCATTGCAGGCTAGCAATGCGACTGAAGCTGTTATTATGCATAATGTTTTTTTCATCTCATTAAAATTGTTTATTGATTATGCTATTTTATTTAACCAGCATGGTCATTCATTCTTCTCATTCCCAGTAGTGTGAGAGGTTGTGTATGTTTTTTTAAGATTCCATGTTGATTTCATAAACTTTAATTCTTTTAAAATGTAAAATTCACACCAAATAAAAATGTTTTCTGAAGTGGATATTTTGCCAATGTCTCGGGATCGCAATTTTTGTTTTCAAATGCAGTCCATGTAAACAAGTTTTCACCACTGACATAGAATCGAATTCCAGAAATATTCACATTTTGAATTAGGGATTCTGGTAGGGAATATCCCAAGCTGGCATTTTTAAGTCGCATATAAGTTCTTTTCTGTAAATAGCGGGTGTTTGCCCGAATCAGTTCGCCACCACCCCACCACGAAGCGGCATACCCTTTTAAGCGGGGCATATAAGCGTCGGTATTTTCGGGAGTCCACATATTGTCAAGATGCCATTTAGTTACGTTCATCCAGGGAGTTTGATAAACGCTCCAAAAATATGTGTCGCCAGGATAATAGTCTCCCTTCAGGATTCCTTGAACAAACAAGCTCAAGTCAATTCCTTTCCAATTACAGTCGAACATAAAGCTGGTCCGGTAACGAGGAGATGAATTGCCAATAATTTTTTGATCTTGCAGGTCGTAAATGGTATTGCCTGTCCTGATTACTCCGTCGCCATTCAGATCTTCAATCTTAATATCACCTGGTCCAGGGGGTACTTTGTCAGGATAAGTCCACAACATTCCTTGATTGGCATGATTCTTTAATTCATCGGGAGATTGGAATAATTCGTTGGAAACAAAGCCAAAGATTGTCCCAATTTCATAACCAACATAGTAATCACTTAATTTGCCGTCAGGGTTATCATACTTGGTAATCCATGCCCGACTGTCTGAAAGAATTGCTTTAACAGAATAATTAAAGGGTGATTTCAGTATTTTCGCCTCGTTTCGCCATGAAACCGTTAGTTCCCAACCTTTGGTAATCAAATCGGCAGCATTCATTTTTGGAGATGAAGTCCCTAAAACAGCTGGCAGTGTTTTACCCGGGGTCAGCATGTCGTATGTGTTGCGGTGATAATAGTCAAATGTTGCGCTCAGACGATTTTGGAGAAAACCCATGTCTACCCCGTAATTTATTGTGCTAACTGTTTCCCAGGTTAAATTGGGGGATACCAGCCCTGGTGCATAAACAGTGGTAAGTTGATCAAGTTTATTGCCACCGTAAATAATCGCCTCGGTTTTACCGGAATACATACTGGGTAAGTAGAAATAGGAACTCACATCCTGATTTCCTAAATTACCATAAGAAATTCTGGGTTTCAGATAATTCACATAGGAACTAAGAGGTTTGAAAAATTCTTCTTTCGATAAATTCCATCCAGCCGATATTGAAGGGAAAAAACAGAATCGTTTGTTGCTTGGAAACCTAGAGGTCCCATCGTATCTCCCATTAAATTCAAAAAGGTATTTGTTATCGAAGTTGTAATTTAATCGGTAAAAAACGCTCCGGGTAGCCCAATCGTCAATGTTTTCCCCAACTAAAGGATCGCCTGTAGCTAAATTAATCGAAGGCACATTCTCACTGATTAAGTCTTTGTTAGATGCCCAAAACCAGTTATAGTAATAATATTCCTGATTATACCCCGCCAAGCAATGCACTTTATGCTTGCCGATTTCTTTATCATAGTCAAAATATAAATCAAAAACGTTTTGGTTTTTTGACTGAGCTTCACGCTGAGCCTCTTTTAAAGGGCGATAGATTTCAACATGATCGGGTCCCAGTTTGTAGGGGATAGGGATCCAAAATGCCGACATGTCATAACTGGCTTTCAGAAAAGAGGCTTTACCTGTAAAAACCAGGTCTTTATATAAGGTGGCTTTCGCTGTAAATGTTGTGTTGAAATTATTATTTTTGGAGACCCTTCTCCCTCCATCTTTTATAGCTCCGAACACGGAAGCTCCTCTTGCAGTCCAAGAACCATCAGGATTTTTGATCATATCGAAAGTTGGGGTTTCAAACAAGGTTTGAACATCTATCCTTCGGGATGATTCATCGTATATATCGTAGGAAAATCCAGAATTATTCGACAGTACCAACCAGGGAGTCAAATTATAATTGATTTTAAACCGAAGATTGTAACGGTCAAAATCCTCTTTTGCAATTTTAAACAAACCACCTTGCCTGTTAAAGGCTCCGGAGAAATAATAATTAACCTTTTTCTCTTTTCCTGAAATTGAGAAATTATGGTTTTGAGATATTGCATGTTTTTTGGCTGCTTCTTTAAACCAGTCGGTACTTCCTGCATACTGCCACCGATCTGGTTGTTCCGGATTTAATCTTATTGGGTCGGCCTCTCCTCTGGCTACAGCATGTAAATAGTCCATATCATTCGAACCATAGATATCCTTTACCGAATACCACAAACCACTTCCAAGCACCCGTAATGACACAACGGTATCAGGCTCAGTTACAAATTGAGGGATAGTGATAGGCCTGCGGAAAGAAACATTTGAACCTACAGTCACAATCAATTTTTCTTTTTGGGCATTTTTGGTGGTCACTAACACCACACCAAAGGCCGCTCTAGCCCCATAAATTGCTGCCGATGCAGCATCCATCAATGTAGATATATTTTCAATATCACTGGGGTTCAATTTCATCAGTTGTTCTACTGTTGAAGGCACATCGTCAATGACAATTAAAGGAGTTCCTCCGGTCAACGAAGTCATTCCACGTATATTAAAACTAGGCACCTCTGTGGCCACTCCACTTGACATGCTAATGTTCAAGTTAGGGATAATGCCTTGAAGACCAACAGCAATATTGGGAATTGGGCGGTTCTCAATTTGCTTCGGATCAGCTTGCCCTACAGCACCGGTTAGGTTTGCTTTCTTTTGTGTTCCGTATCCCACTACCACCAACTCTTCGAGCATCTCCGAATCTGACTCCATCACCACCAATACGTTACTCCTTCCTTTAAGAGATACTTCCAGCGCTTTCATTCCAACATAACTGAACAATAAGACTGCATCTTCCGGAATTCCGGAAAGGGTGAAATTTCCGTCGATATCGGTAACCGTACCTTTGCTAGCATCGCCTTGCACTATAACCGTAGCGCCAATAACTGGTTCTCCGTTTGAATCGGTAACGGTTCCTTTTACGGTTTTTCCTTGCTGTTGGGCTGTTTGCTCCAAATTAGTAAGAATGTTAGTTGTTTGTTGGGCTTTTTTTGAAAGGACAATATAGTTGTTCTCAAAATCGTAGCCGATATCAGTATTTGCAAAAGCTTCGTTAAGGTATTCGGAGACTTTATCCGATTTCCGTTGGAAAGTAATTATTCTGTTGGTATTTACTTCGCGGTTGCTGTAAACGACCAGATAGTCCGTCTGTTTTTCAATTTCACTGATCAGCTGACTTACGGTTACAGAGTTGGATCTCAGTTCAATTATAGCATCCTGGGCATTTGTATTTGTTGCCATCAGTTGAAATGCGAAGGCAAACAATAGAAATAAGCAGATTTTCATGATTTTGAATAAATCTTTAAAGTCGCTTTTTTTTAGCAAAAAGCGATCCGATGAAATGTTTTTTATCATATATTTGTATGAGTTTAAAGTGAATACTAAGTGATAGTTCATTACAATTAGACTATTTCTAACAAAGGCATAATTCCAACAAGTTTGTCTTATGCACGTATTGCTTAACGAAATAGTTGAATTTTTGCTTTAAGCTTAGCGGCAGGTGTTGGCGCACCTGTCGCTTTTTTATTTATGAATCTGATTCTTCATAGGCAATTATATTTTAGAGAGTTCATTATTTTATTTTTTTAAGGTGATGATATTTTCGTCTTTGTCTTTTTCAATCTTAAATGGCTGAATTTTTTGTATAATACGCATGATCTCGTCAATTCCATCGCGTTGGCGAAATTTTCCGGTGTATCTTGTATTGAATATTTCAGGATCTTCCACTATAATTTTCACATCGTAGTAGAGCTGCAATTTCTCAATGATATCGATCAAACATTCGTTGTTAAAAGAGTAAATTCCATTTCTCCAAAGCAGATGATCGGGATTATCGATATTGCCGACAGTCATACTACTTCCTTTTATTATCACTTGTTCATTTGGTTTCAGGACTATACTGATATTCTCATTGTACTCCTGATAGACTTTCACTGAACCTTCTACCAGGTCTGTTTGAATGTATCCTGCTCCGGGATAACTATACACGTTGAATTGTGTTCCAAGCACCTTCATATGAGTGTTTTGTGTGGTAACGATAAAAGGTTTATTTTTATCTTTTGCCACATCAAAAAAAGCTTCACCTGTAATCTCTACCTGCCGCTTTCGTTTAGAAAAGCGAGAAGGGTATTTCAAAGTTGATTGTGCATTTAGCCAGACTTCGGTTCCGTCTTGTAACCTTAGTTGCGCCCGTTGTCCCGCCGGTACGAATAACGTGTTCATTGCCGTTGCCTCTGAGTCAGTGATCCAGAGCGTAGCCCAAACGGTTGAAGCGACCAGAATAAGCGCTATTGCTGCATATTTCGCAATATTGACAAAGATTTTTCTTTTGGCATTACGTTTGACTCGAGAGATAAATGTTTTGAAATGTCTGTCTCCCTCACTACGGTCTGTGGGGTGAGATGAAAGTTCCGAAACCGCACTTAGATTCTGTAAACGAATGAATTCGGCCTTTAACCGGTCGTCGTTTTCAATACTGAGAGTCAATTCCAATTGTTCGCTAATCGTTAATTCTCCAGAAAAATATCGCAATAGTTGTTCGTCCATTTTAATGCTTGTTATTAATAAAACGAATGAAAAGTAAAAATCCGCTAATGAAAGAGTAAATTTTTTTCTTTAGGCAAGTATAGAGGGTAAAATAGTTTGGAATATTCAGTTGTGGAAACTTTTTCGTTAAACCGGTCGGGCAAAGAAGAAACTTGCTGCAACTTCGTCTTGTAAAGGATTGGTTTGATAGAGATGGTGAAATAAAATCTGAGAAGATTAAATCCATTGATAATAAGTTAAATAAAAAAGAAGATAAAGAGTGGAATGTAATCTTTTAATGCCTCTCTCAGCTTTTTGAAGGCTATGCCCATCTGGCTTTCAACGGTGTGGATTGAGATGTTGAGTTCTTCTGCGATTGTTTTTTGTTTTTTCCCTTCTATTTTACTCATCACGAAAATTTCCCGGCATTTTTCGGGTAGTGCATCAATTGCTTTTTGGATGATGGTATCGATATTGTTATCTGAGAGAAGCCTGTTGTCCAGCTCTTCCAAAGATGCGAGTCTCAGTTTCAGGCTATGGGTGTATTCATCCTGCATCTCGGTGATAGCGTGTTGTTCAAGGGTTTTACGACGGAGGAAATCGATACTCCTGTTTTTCAACATCATAAATAAGTATCCGTTAAAGTTCACGAAAGAAGAGAATTCCATCTTTTTCTCCCAAAGCTCTGAGAAAATGTCGTGCACAATATTTTCAGCGTCCTCCTCGTGGATTAGGTATTGCTGTGCAAATCGTTTCATTCGTGCATAGTTGGAAACATACACTTCTTCAAATTGAGCCTTGTATCCCGATGATGACTGCACCTGAAAATTATTTTTAGTTTTTTTGAGAAATCGAACCTCAAAAATATAAAAATATTATAATTAATACAAATCTCAAATATATTAATGATGGTTTAAATCAGAAACTCTACTGCCTGTGAAAACACATTGACGAAAGCTCTGTTCACCGATGAGGCATCCTTTGTGTTAATGGGGAACGGGTTCTCGTGTGTATAGGGAAAAGGGAAATCGATTAATTGGACAGTGGCTTCCGCGGTTTTTCGGCCCAAAGCTTCCAGAACTCCCTTGTAAGGTATTACCTGGTCTTTGGCGAGTACAATTCCTTTTATTCGTTTAGCCAAACCTGAAAATAATTTTTCGCGTTTGCTCTTCATCCTTTCAGGCGTTATCATTCGCATAAATGCATTAAAGCCATTGTCTTGTTTCCATATTGGTGCTTTTTCGTTACCGAAAACATTAATATAATAGTGTTGCAACTTCTCAAATGCAGGTTTATCCATAATGCTTCTTGATATGCCAAACATGGAACGGAAGATGCTTCCGCCACAAAACATAAATAGGCGGGAGTCGGAAAAAAGATCTTTATCGTTTGCCATAAGGGTAACTTGCGAAAGAAAGGTACCTATGGAGTATGAGAAGATGTCTATTTGGGCTCCTTCCCCGAAAAGCGTATGATGCCCTGTTTTTATCTCTTCGAAGAGAATAGTTAAATCTTCCCAGGATTGACGCCCCGACAGATAAAATCTTTCTGGAAACTGACTTATGCGGTCGCTTAAAGCTACATTGGCATAGCTGATAGAACGATCGCCGTTGAATTTTTCCCTTCTGAAGTTTAACAGTTGCGACAGGCTTAAACTACGGGGGTTTGACCATGAGAGCGGAGAACGGTTTATATGGAAAGCTAACGGGAATAATATTACCGGTTTGCGAGTATGGTTACAGATATATTCAGCCCATGGCAGGTATTTATTCCAGCTTCTCTCGTTAAGCCCGTGCAGAAGCACGATGGCTTCGTTAAATTTCTTTTTTTCAGAAGGAGTAAAGACCGGATATTCGAAAGAAAAATTTTCGGTGATATTGTTGTCCCAGTACTCTGATATTTTATTTTTACCTTCATTTGAAAAACTGTGGAAACTGAAAAAACAGATATCGATATTGTTTTTCTCCAAATGAGATTCAATCCCCTGTTTGAAACATTGATTAAGTTCTTTGTATTGTTTCAAATAACTTGTCATAATTCCTTTTTTCGGTAAAAGAACAGGCTTTTTCACTTATTAGCAAATGAAAGGGAAAGTGGCAGCAATTTAGGGATATATTCTTGTATATGGGGTGAAATCTGATATGCAGGGGTGAAAAATCTCCTCCGCATCCTCAATTATTTTGGTAAGTCTTCAATAAAAATTTAATTTTGTATTGAACAGGAAAAAATTTGATGATAAGATGGACGGTAAGATCCCTGCATATCTATATGATAAGAAGAACAGCCTTAGAATGATTCTTTTTACGGCTCTCTTCGCGCTATTGTTTATCAATCTTTTTCAACCTTTCGGCTCCCGCGACTGGTATCCAGGTATTTCAGATATTAAATATTTTGCGTTTTCGAGTCTGATAATACTTACAGGAATGTTGGTTGTTGTAATCAGCCGTGTGATTCTTATAGCTTACTCAAACAGGCGGGATGTACTCTATTGGCAATACGCATTATGGATACTCTGCGAGATAGTGGCTATGGCTATCTTCTACACCCTATTTGCTAAATTCTTTCCCAAGGATGGGATCGTCAGGGATATATCCGAAATTTTCCGCCAGAGCCTTTTCAACACTACACTGGTGTTACTTTTGCCGTATTTAATCTCCTGGCTATATTTTTCATGGAAAGAGAAAAGTGCTTTGTTAGAGCATATAGGACATGAAAAGATTGCCGATATACATGCGAAAACTTTAATCGCTTTCCCTGATGAAAAAGGTGATCTGAAGATATCTATTATGCTGGAGAATCTACTTTATATTGAATCTGCAGATAATTATGCGACCATTTATTATCTGAACAAATCGAGGTTGTCGCGTTTTTTAATTCGTAACTCGCTCAAGTGGATGGAGGAGAACCTAACTAAAGAGACCCCTTTGGTTCGTTGCCACCGTTCCTACATAGTGAATATTGACAAGGTTAAGATATTGAAGAAGATAAAAGGAGGGCTTGTCCTGGAGCTTGACGCTGAAAGCACACCCGATATCCCTGTCTCAAAGACTTATTATGAAGAGTTTATGAATAAATTTTCACAATATACCGTGTAATTTAATAATCCTTTGGCTGTTACTTTTGTGCGTCCTTCATCCTATAACGGAAAGCAGCGTATAATTTAATAACCCTTTGGCGGGTGCTTGCTTAATCGCCATATAATCAGCGAAAAGGGATATTTGCCTTTATTCTGGCCTGTTATATTTGCAGTTAATCGATTATGCGGCGTATCGCGGTATTTTATTACCTGGCCATCTGCTATTGGGTATTGAATTGCGTGATATGTTGAAACTTTTTTGCCATACTGCTGGTTTGAGAAAAGAATCTAAATCTTAAATCATATTCTGAAATGTAAAAAACCTCAAGAAATAGGGTTAAATCGCTAATTTAGTATTACTTTTGCAATTGCAGCAGGTCGGTTTGTCGCTGCGACTTTTAACGTCGTGGAGGAAAGTCCGGGCAACGCAGAGCACCATACTTCCTAACGGGAAGCTGTTCGTGAGGGCAGTTAAGCGTAACAGAAAATAACCGCTCGGGTTTTATGCCGCGGGTAAGGGTGAAAAGGTGAGGTAAGAGCTCACCGGATGTTGCAGCAATGCAGCATGCCGTACGTGTTATGGGTTGCAAGGCCATGTATATCGGATATGTAGGGTTGCTCGCCCGATGCCGAGGGGTAGGCCGCTAAAGGAGAGTGGCGACACTTATCCGCAGATAAATGACAGACATCCCGACTCTTCGGGATACAGAACCCGGCTTACAGGCCAGCTGCTTTTTTATTAAGAAAAAAAATGGCAAAAAAAAACAAAAGATACGATCGCGAAGAGGAGGAAAAACCCGGCAGACTCGATCTTTTAAGGATCAGGATAAAAAAACTGATCCAATTTTTGTCGTTCGATATATGGCGTCAGAATCCCGAAACCCTTTCAAATAAAAAAAATATTCTTTATGATTCCATAAAGACGGTTATGCTAACTGTCCGTAATGTGCAGGAGCTTGATATTGCTGCCAGTTCCCGGTCGCTTACATACAGAACTTTACTCTCTATAGTTCCGTTGCTGGCAGTAATTTTTGCCATTGCTCGTGGATTTGGAATAGAGAATATAATGGAGAGCAGTATCTTTAACTTCATGCTTGGCGATGTTCATCATAGTGAGGTAATAGTACCCATCCCCGAAACACCAAGCGACAGTGTGAACGCTGTTCAGGTACACTTAGGAAATTCAAATATCACTGGTACCCCCGGTTCAGCCGATATAACTACCGCTATACCCGGAGAAAATGCGACCGCAGAGGAGAGAACCCGCGAGTTTCTGAACCTGCTGTTTCTGCTTATTAAAAAGTCGTTAGAAGAGGCGAAGGGTGGGGGAATATTTGCAGGAGTGGGTATTATGTTGTTTCTATATACTATAATTCTCCTTTTCGGTGATATTGAAAATAACCTGAATAAAATCTGGCAGGTGCCTAAAGGAAGAAGTATTGCGCGGAAAGTGACCGATTATTCCGCGTTTATACTGCTGATGCCAATATTTTTTGTTCTTGCCAATACCTTGAGTATCATCAGCTATCCTCAAAACAATACGTTGAAGATTATCTATATATTGTATCCTGTTATACCCCGCCTGCTGAATATTGTACCCTTTGTTTTAATCATTCTTCTGATTACTGTACTTTACAAATTTTTGCCGAATACAAAAGTGAAATTTACTAATGCTTTGCTTGCAGGAATAATTGCGGGGACAGCATTTCAGTTTTTTCAGATGCTCTATTTGAGCGGTCAGTTGTGGATTACCCGCTATAATGCCATTTACGGTACATTTGCCGCTATCCCTCTAATGTTGCTCTGGATTCAGACATCGTGGTTTATTGTTCTTATTGGCGCAGAGATATCCTATGCAGCACAAAATGTAAGGAAATTCTCTTTCGAGAAGGAGACGCGAAATATTAGCCGCAGATATAAAGATTTTTTCACGCTTATGATCACCACTGAGATAGTTCAACGTTTTGCTGAGGGGAAACCACCACTTACTGCTGATCACCTTTCGGTGTGGTGCAAGGTGCCGGTGCGGCTTACAAACGACATCTTGAATGAACTGCTTGAACTGAAAATTATCTCAATCACTCCTTCAGCGTCAGATGAGCGAGTGCCCGCATACCAGCCCGCATTCGATATTAATAAGATTACGGTGAACCTCCTGATTTCAAAACTTGATAAGCATGGATCGGAAGATTTCATGATAGATATAGAAGAGGAGTTTCGGGATCACTGGAATGCTTTGGAGAATACCCGTAAAAGTATGTTCGATGACAAAAATGATGTCTTGCTGAAAGATTTGTAAGTCGCAGGAATAATTTTATTTATCTTTGCAAAAATAATTAGCGAACGAAAAAGGCACATGAGTTTTATCAGTTCAATAGAAAGTGTAGGGGAATACGCGTTGCTGATGAAGAAAGTATTGTCAGTGCCGGATAGAATTAGAGAGTTCATGAAAGAGTTCATGAAAGGAGTTTATCAGCTGGGTGTCAGCTCTATCTGGATTGTGGTTATTATCTCTTTTTTTATAGGAGCTGTTATTGTTCTGCAGATAGCTTTGAATATCGACTCACCTATGCTGCCGCGGTTTACCGTGGGTGTTGTATCGAGAGAGATTATTCTGCTGGAATTTTCCTCCACCATTATGTGCCTTATCCTTTCTGGCAAGGTGGGTTCTAATGTAGCCTCTGAAATTGGAACAATGCGCATCACCGAGCAGATTGACGCACTTGAAATAATGGGAGTTAACTCTGCAAATTACCTGATATTGCCAAAGATAGCATCATTTGTTGCATTTATGCCAGTGTTGGTCGTTTTTAGCATGTTTACGGGAATGTTTGGAGGATATGTCATATGTATTGTTCTGGGGATACCATCAGTTGATACTTATGTATATGGAATTCAGGCATTTTTTAGAGAGTCACTTATCTGGTATTCCATTTTTAAATCGATGCTTTTTGGTTTCATAATTGCATCTGTGGCAGCCTATTTTGGGTACACAGCAAAAGGTGGCGCTCTAGAGGTGGGGCAGGCCAGTACCAATTCGGTGGTGATAAACAGCGTTTTGATTCTTGTTACTGACTTGGTGTTTACGCAGTTGGTGTTGGGGTAAAGGAATGGCTGTATGATAGAAATAAAAAATCTTACAAAAGAGTTTGACGGCGACGTTGTTCTTAACAATATAAATACTACCTTTTATAAGGGAGAAGTTAATATGATCATCGGGAAAAGCGGATCGGGGAAAACGATTCTGCTTAAATGCCTTGTCGGATTAATTACTCCTACATCTGGAGAGATATGTTATGATGGAAAGAATTTCATCGGCATGAAACCAGGTGAGGTTCGTCGACTTCGTCGCGATATTGGAATGCTTTTTCAGGGAGCAGCACTGTTTGATTCAAAGACAGTGCTTGAGAATGTGATGTTTCCGCTTGATATGTTTTCCAGGAAGAATAAGCGTGAGCGCAAAAAACGTGCAGAATTTTGCCTCGAGAGAGTCAATCTGCTTAATGCAGCCAGCCTTTATCCTTCAGAGATAAGCGGAGGAATGAAGAAAAGGGTGGCTATTGCGAGAGCAATTGCCTTGAATCCGAAATATCTTTTCTGCGATGAACCTAATTCGGGGCTCGATCCGAAAACATCTCAGCTTATAGACGAGCTGATTCATGATATCACAACAGATTTTTCAATGACAACAATAGTTGTATCTCATGATATGAATTCGGTAATTAATATTGGAGACAATGTTATTTTTATCAATGAAGGGGTAAAGGAGTGGGAAGGAAACAGGTCGGAAATAATGGATGCTGATAACGTAAAGCTTAACGATTTTGTGTTCGCATCTGATCTGTTTAAGAAGATAAAGGAGGCGGAAGATATAATTGCCGAAGATGAAAAGGGATAGATGCGTTGAAAAGGAGACGGTTCCCGATTTAGTATAATGGGTGAGCAATTATTTAAGGCACAAATCAAACATTTCAGGAGGATCGTTTGTTATCAGTCTCGAGAATTCTATCCTTGTGTGGCAATTGTTGTCATACTCGTATTATCAAATAAACTATTTTAGGGCGGCGTTAAATAGAGCAGCCTATTTAATAATATTACACGTGATTACAAATATGTTAAAGATAAAGAATCTGCATGCGATAGTAGAAGATAAAGAGATATTAAAAGGTGTAGATCTGGAAGTAAAACCCGGCGAGGTTCATGCTATTATGGGACCTAATGGTTCAGGGAAAAGTACCCTTGCGTCTGTGCTCGCCGGAAATCCCAAGTATGAAGTTACCCGGGGCAGTATAATTTTCAATGGTAAAGATCTACTCGATATGGAACCCGAGGATCGTGCACGTGAGGGAATATTCCTTAGTTTTCAGTACCCGGTTGAGATACCCGGTGTGAGCATGGTTAATTTCATGCGTGCTGCTGTTAATGAACAAAGGAAATATAGGAATGAACAGCCGATTACTGCTTCCGATTTTCTGAAACTGATGCGCGATAAGAGAGAGTTGTTGGGAATGGACAGCCAGCTGGTTAACCGCTCGGTAAACGAGGGGTTTTCAGGTGGAGAAAAAAAGAAAAATGAAATTTTTCAGATGGCTATGATAAACCCACTCTTGTCTATTCTTGATGAGACCGACTCAGGACTTGATATTGATGCGTTGAGGGTAGTTGCTGACGGTGTGAATAAGCTCCAGACCAAAGAGAATGCAACCATTCTTATCACTCACTACCAACGCTTGCTTGAATATATCAAACCAGATTTTGTGCATGTGCTGTATGCGGGTAAGATTGTTAAATCAGGAGGCCCCGATTTAGCCCTCGAACTCGAAAAAAGAGGCTATGACTGGCTGATAACTCCATATCCCAAAACCCATCTGTAAAAATGATTGAACAACAATATATAGATCTGTTTGAACAATACAGGAGTGAGCTGGACAGATATTCCTCAGAGGCGATGAACAGTTACCGAGATGCTGCTTTTGAAACCTTTAAGAATATTGGATTTCCCACTTCACAGAATGAAGATTACAAACACTCGAATATTGCACGAGCTTTTGATGCTGATTTAGGTTTGAACCTACGGAATATTCCTATTCCGGTTAATCCTTACGATGCCTTCAAATGCGATGTGCCCAACCTCTCTACAAACCTATATTTTCTTATAAACGACAGGTATTACGATAAAAACCAGCATCCGGAGTTTTTACCAGAAGGTGTTTTTGTAGGCAGTTTGCAGGTTTTTTCTGTTAATTATCCCAAACAGTTTGAAAAATATTATGCGAAAATTGCAGACTACTCGGATAATGGTGTTGTGGCATACAACACTATGTTTGCTCAGGATGGATTTGTAGTATATGTTCCTAAAAATGTTTCTGTTGATAAACCTTTGCAGCTTATCAATATATTACGCGGAGGCGTAGATCTGAATGTGAACAGGAGAATATTGATTATTGCGGAAGAGAATGCACACGTGAAACTGCTGGTGTGTGATCATACGGTTGACGATGTTAATTTTGTGGTGACGCAGGTTACAGAGATCTTTGCCGATGTGTCTGCACAAGTGGATATGTATGAGCTTGAGGAAAACTCAGTGAAGGTGACCCGCCTGAACAACCTGTTCAGTGAACAGAAAGAGAAATCCAATGTTGTTACAAGCGGTATTACCCTCCATAACGGATATACCCGTAACAACTATCGGTACCGCATTCTGGGCGAACATGCCGAAGCTCACGCGGGAGGACTTGCCATATGCGATAAATCACAGCATATCGATAATTTCGCTTTTCTTGATCACTCCGTTCCTAACTGTACGAGCAACGAACTTTTTAAAACTGTTTTGCAGGATAAATCGACAGGGGTTTTCTGCGGAAAGATATTGGTGGAGAGAGATGCCCAAAAAACGCAGGCTTACCAGACTAACAGGAATCTGTGCGCATCTGAAGATGCCAGAATGTACTCAAAGCCACAGCTTGAAATATATGCTGATGATGTAAAATGTTCTCACGGACTTACTACAGGCCATTTAGATGATGAAGCGCTGTTCTACATGCGCGCAAGGGGAATAGACAAAGAAGAGGCGCGACTTCTGCTGATGGTGGCTTTTACTCGTGATGTGGTGGATCTTATACGTATTGAAACACTTCAGGAGAGGCTGGTTAACCTTATTGATAAGCGTTTCAGGGGCGAACTGATGCGATGCGGGAACTGCAATGTATGCAAATAGTTGATAGTAATGTTGAAAAGAGGAGTAATTTGAATAAAGCTGATATATACAAGATACGCGACGATTTCCCGATACTTTCACGTGAAGTATTCGGGAATCCACTGGTCTATCTGGATAATGCGGCAACAACGCAAAAGCCTCAGTGTGTGATAGACAAGATCACTAAAATGTACTGTCTCGAAAACGCCAATGTACACAGGGGGGTGCATTTTCTTAGCCAGGCAGCTACCGATGAACATGAGGCCTCAAGGAGAACGGTACAGAAATTTATCAACGCAGCTTCTTCCAACGAGATTGTGTTTACGCGTGGAGCAACCGAATCGATAAATTTAGTCGCTTCCTCTTTTTGCCGTAAATTCTGCAAGGAGGGTGATGAAATTTTGATTACCGCAATGGAACATCATTCCAACATTGTTCCTTGGCAGATGCAGTGCGATTATTACGGGTTGAAGCTGAAAGTGGCCCCAATAAACGCTGATGGCGAGCTGCTGACGGATGAACTGTCGAGAATGATAACGCCTCGTACCAGGCTTGTCTCTGTAACACATGTTTCCAATGTTTTAGGTACAATTAATCCTGTAGATAAGATAGTAAAGCTTTCGCATGCACAAAACGTGCCTGTACTTATTGATGCAGCCCAGTCTGTACAGCACTGCAGGGTTGATGTACAGCAGCTCGATTGTGATTTTCTGGTCTTCTCTTCACACAAGATATACGGCCCTACCGGTGTAGGGGTATTGTATGGTAAAGAGCGGTGGTTAAATGATCTTCCTCCATACCAGGGGGGAGGTGAGATGATTGAAAGCGTTTCTTTTGATAAAACCACCTTCAACAGCCTGCCCTTTAAATTTGAGGCCGGGACACCCGATTTTGTGGGAACAGCGGCCCTGGCTGCCGCTCTTGACTATCTCACTTTAATCGGAATAGATAAGATAGCCGCATATGAACATGAGTTACTGCAATATGCAACTGAAAAACTACTATCCATACCGGGACTACGTATAATAGGCAATGCCGGAGAGAAAAGCAGTGTGATCTCGTTTCTGGTGGATGGTATTCACCCATACGATATAGGTACATTGTTGGATAAGATGGGTATAGCGGTAAGAACAGGGCACCACTGTGCAGAACCCCTTATGCATGAGCTTGGCATAGAGGGAACCGTACGAGCTTCCTTTGCCTTCTACAACACAAAAGAGGAAGCAGACAAACTTGTTAAAGGTGTTGAACGAATCGTTAAAATGTTCAGAAACGTAAAAAGATAACTATAGCATCTATTGTATCGTGCCAGAGATTGCTAATGGTATGATGGGAGAACTGCAGAGCATCGTTCCCGCTAAATTTTGTATTGAAGGAAGCAGCCTGGGTGCCACGCTATAAAACCGTTAACTTCACTAGCTTCCCATCCATTGAAGAGACATATAGTTCGCCTTTCTCTGTGGGCAGGATCATGTTAATCAGTCCGCTTGAGATGCGGTACTTCCATAAAAAGGTGCCATCAGATGCGCGATAAGCGTAGATCAGCCCTTTGTCGGTGGGAGCGTAAACAACTCCGTTTTTCTCCACAACCGGTGTGGGGGTAAGTTCGTAACCCATATCTTCACCCGATGAAACCCATTTCACCCTCCTTTCCGGAACGGTTGCATCAATAGCAATAATATTTCCATCCATTGTTTTGGCATACACCGTGTTGCCATCTTCAGAAATTCCAATCGATTCGCGCACCCGTTGCTCCGGATCGTTGTACCGCCATATTACCTCTCCCGTTTTTTCTGCCAGCACAGTCATGAATCTGTCAGGAGAGGCAAGATAAATACGCCCGTGTGTAATTACGGGAACAACCTGTGCAGGTGACAGCATTCTGTTAGTATGCCCGTTGCTCCAGATCCACCGTGAGTTGCCGGTTTTGATATCTATTGCGTAAAACTCATTTCCCCAGCTTCCGAAAAATAGCAGGGCCTCTATTATTTGCGGACGTGTCACTACAAAGTTTTCAACACTGTCGAACTTCCAACGGAGTTTTCCTGTGTTTACGTCCCATGCCCGGCAACAACCGTCGCCACCGGCAATCATTACCATATTATCTGCACAAGCGGCAGATGAGACCACCGGCTTGTCGTTTTTTAGTTTAAATAACTGCTTACCGTTTCGCACATCAAGTCCGTACAGGTAAGAGTCGGAAGAAGCACACCATACTTTGTTCTTGTATACCGTGGGGGTGGAGTAAATTTTACCTCCGGTGTTAAAGATCCATATAGTCTGGCCGTCAGCACTATTCGCAGCTTTTATCTCTCCGG
>NZ_DIQL01000001.1:115033-154715 GCF_002427225.1 Proteiniphilum sp. UBA5463
ACCTCTCCCGGGTTGACTGTTATTATATTGTAGCCGCCATAATCCTCTTTTGCACGAAGGTTGGATCGGCACATAGCAGCCTGCACGCCTTCAAAATTCATTGCTTTATTGGTATGTCCATGCCCGCAAAGCATCAACTGAACATTGTAGGGACGCAAAGCATCCATCACCTCGTACCAGTTGTTAAGTGAATTATCCATGGGGTAATGATTTACGTAGATAATAGGTGTATTGGTGTCGGTTTTCTTTAACTCT
Organism: Proteiniphilum sp. UBA5463; assembly: GCF_002427225.1. Classification (NCBI taxonomy): domain Bacteria; kingdom Pseudomonadati; phylum Bacteroidota; class Bacteroidia; order Bacteroidales; family Dysgonomonadaceae; genus Proteiniphilum; species Proteiniphilum sp. UBA5463. The sequence goes on from NZ_DIQL01000001.1 coordinate 115,289, forward strand.
TTAAAAAACCATGTAAGGTTTTCACGTGGTATCTGCCCGGGCCCCATTCGCATATTAGGACCGGAAGCAAGTCCGATGAACTTATAACCGTTGTAATCAAAACCAAACGTTTCATTTCCGAACACCCTCAAAAAATCGTTTGTCCCGCTCTCCGACCAGTTGGAATCGTGATTCCCCGGCAGGATATGCCACGGCACATCCAGATCATCCAGCAGGCATTTTGCCATTCGTAATTCGTTATAGGAACCGAATTCGGTCACATCTCCCGAGACAATCACGAAAGCAATATCCTTTTGTGAATTTATATCCTTCACTGTACGGAAAAGGTCTTCATTATTATCAGGGCTTCCAATGTGTGTGTCGGTTATAAGTGCAAATTTGAAGGCCTCAGGCTGTGCTTGGGCAAAAATGGCAATTCCTGCAAAAATGGACAAAAACAGTGAAATAAACTTCTTCATAACTTGCTTTTTTTATTGTTAGTTGTCTATTAGATATTTTAAGGCCGTACAAAAGGCTGGCTTTACAAAAGACTGGCTTCTCATAAACGACTCAGGTCATGCCAGTTCAGGCTCGACCTTTTAAGGCGGTGCAAAATACGGGCAGGGTGACCTGAGATTTTTACAGATTAATTTTGCAAATCGTAATTATATAGTGTGTTTAATTACTGATTTTAAAGAACTCGCTGAAAAATAGTATCTGGTACTTTATTGCATTTGCCCAGTAATTCCAGTCGTGAATGCCGGGGCGGGAAATGTAATCATGAGGAATGTTCCTGTACAGCAGCTCTCTGTGCAAGCGTTCATTCACTTCGTAAAAGAAATCTTCAGTCCCGCAGTCGATAATAATACTGAGCTTATTGGGAGTAAGCAGATGAAGTAAACCCATCACGGTGTTATGCTCCCATCGTTCGGGAAACTCCTGTTGTGTTCCCAATCTTTTGGCAATATCCCAGTTGTCTGGAAAGGGGCGTATGTCAACACCCCCGCTCATGCTTCCGCAAGCACCAAACTGATCCTGATTCCGGAAGGCAAGGTACAAACCGCCGTGGCCTCCCATACTAAGTCCGGTTATGGCACGTCCTTCGCGTGATGCAACAGTGTTGTAATTTTTATCTATCCATGAGATCAACTCTTCAGCGACAAAGGTCTCATACTTAAAATCAGGATCAACGGGACTGTCCATATACCAGCTTCCATATGCCCCGTCGGGACAGACAATCATCATGTCATGCTTGTCAGCCAGCTCGCTGATTACAGGAAATGCTTTCACCCAGCTGCTATAATCCCCGCTATATCCGTGTAACAGGTAAAGTACAGGAGACGGGGTATCCGCTGAGCAGGAGGTGGGGGTTATTATAACCGCCTTGATCTCTTTCTTCATTGAAGGGCTGAACACTTTTACGGTATCTACCTTAGATGCATAAAGTGTTGTAACTGAAAAAATAGCTGTTAACAACCAGCTTAAATAAAAATTTTTAGACATAACAATTTTTTTCCCCAAAGATAAGCATTCATCGGTTATCCGGCTACTTTTTCTTTTACAAATCGCAATGTTTATCAGTTGTAAATAAACTTAAACAAAGTTAAAAACACGAATGTTACAAAAAAAACATGTACATTTGCAGCGTTTTTTGGGTGTCGGGTAGTAATACCTTATAGAATAGGACTTTACGCTTAAAAATATTAAAGCTGAGCTATCCCTTATGTACATTGCAGTACAGCGTTATTGATGTTTTTTTTAGAATTAAAAAATTGTAATGTTGTTATGTTAGTCTCCTATTAGAACCAAATCATTGAACAGTATTTAGATCAAGGGTTATCCTTTGTCCTTCTACCTCCGGAATGTGTTCCGCCGAAATTTTAAAAATCGTGTCCCTAATTTTAAGATAATAATCGAAAATAATAATCAATAAATTTTCGGCAATAATAAAATTACTCTTGGTAGTTGTCTTAAAAGTGAAGATAGTGTCGCAATAGTATAATTATTATTGTTTTTTATCAAGTAAAAAACTGAAGGTATTCCACAGTTTGGCCTTTATGTTTTTTGCGATATAATAGTGTGCTGACCAGATGTCTCGAAAATATAACGAAATGTCCGTAATGTGAATTTATTCGAATCATATATAATTCAAATTTTTTATAAAGTATCAAACAACAAAAAGATGAAAACAAAAAATTTATTTTTAACCGCTGCTATTTTAATTAGCGGTTTAGTGAGTGTAAATGAGGTGATGGCTGAAGGAACTCCTGCAAATGCCGACAATGTAACTTTAAATATCAAATTCAAGCCTATTCAAACTATCTTGGTTAATCCTTCCCAAAAGAATGTGGATATTGAGTATTACACTAAGGATGACTATAACAATGGTGTTTCTGTTACAAAAGAAGACCATCTTACTGTTTTCAGTACAGGTGGATTTACGGTGTCAGTGCAGACTAATGGTGATTTCACAAAAGGAACTGAAAATATTGCAGCTTCCGATATGGTTGTTTTGGCTGAAGCCGGATCTGATAACACAAGTGGTGGGACTTTTTCTTCAGTTAACTTATCGACTACACAAACCTCACTGATTTCTTCTGAAAAAGGTGGATCGGAATTGAAATACAATATAACTTATAACAACGAAGCAGGTGGAGGATATAAATATATCGACAAATATACCCATCCTGATACCCCAGAGTCTATATATACTGCTGATGTTACCTATACAATAGTTGCAAATTAGAGGTTAAACCGGAATTCAATAAATGGGAAAGAGTGATTGTTATATCTAACTTTCCCTTTTTTAACTTTCACCTTTAAAGAATTCAGCTTTATGTTACCAGTAAAAAACAAGTCGATTTTGTGTATATGTTTTGTTACGGGAGCATTGATATTTATATCGCAGAATCTCTTTTCGCAAGTCGGTATTTCAGTCTCCCCGCCAAGGGCCTATTATAATCTTAATCCTGGGGAAACAAGCTCGCAAAAAATATATTTAAGCAATATCAGCAAAGAGCATGCGCTGAACCTGTCAATAACTTTCGGGGACTGGGAATATGACGACAAGGGTAACAACATTATGCTTCCACCCGGTTCACTTGATAACTCCTGTGCCGGATGGCTGACACTCCCCGGAGGAACATACCTTTCCCTTAAACCCGGAGAGAACCGGGAGATAGACCTAAACATGACTGTACCAATAGAAGGTATAAAAGGAGAAGTGCAGACGGCCATGCTCTATGTAACTCAAATGAATCCCCTTGATGGCGCTGATTCACAAGGTGCAGCCATAAAAATTAATGTCCGCCAAGGGGTTAAGATATACAGAAGAAGTAGCATTCCGGAGATAAAAAAACTGGAAATAGAGAATCTTGGTTTAGACCGGGAGAACGGATCTATTTATCTGATTTTCACTAACTGTGGCAATATATGGATAAACGGAAAGGTTAGCAGCAGCCTTTTTAACAAGTCCACAGGTAATGAGGTTGAATTAGAGCCGATAGATTTTTATACATTGCCGGGAGATAAACGTACCTTGAGTATTCCTATGACAAAACCTCTGGTGAAGGGCGATTTTATTGCAACCGTAATGCTCGATTATGGTGATAAAACAACAATTGAAGCTGCAGAGCTGGTGTTTAGCAATGAGTAAAAAAATTCCACATATATTGCTGTTCTTATCAGTTGCAGCTATGTCGTACGGGCAGCTAATGTTCAACGGCTGGAGCCATAACTACCTGAATGTATATTCCTATAATGGAGCAGTGGCTGCAGATGGGTTTACCATGGGTTTTACTTATATTGGAACCAACCTGAATATTCCCGGGTGGAAACTGTCTGTCAGGATAATTGAACCTTTCACCGCAGGTAATAAAGCTTTCCCTTTGAAGCGACTAAGCCTGGTCCCGGTATATACTGAAGGTCGAGCAAATAATCCGGGACCACTACCAACCGTTCAACAGATAGGTATGATATCTCCGGTTATCCTTTCAGATGATAACGAGGTATTTCTGGTGCCCTCTTCCAACGCTCCTCTATACAACGTGAGCCAGTGGAATTCATATTATAATCTCAGAATGGTATTTGATTTTGTAGTTGCAGGAGGTGGATATCTTAACTCTCTAAGGAATAAGATATTTAACGGAGTTTTAAGGTTTACAGCTTACCGGTCGGATAATAGTGTTATCGGATATCAGGATGTTTTTTTTATTATTCATGTCCATAGACTCTCAGGCACACTTCCACCCGAAAACGAGTATTCAATACGTGTTTCGGCTGAAGCATCAAACGGATTACTTGAACTAAACAGTATGGACGATTATATTCATGGTAAAAATGTTACGTACAGCGATGGCTTGTTGGTTACAGCAACAACAGATTACCAGATATCTGTCAGATCTACAGATGCAAACTTCTCATCATTAGAAGGAAGTTCCCTACCTCTTGATGTAGTGAAGCTGCATCTTTCAGGAAGTGCCGGAACTTCTGTCCCTGCAACCTTATCAACCGAATCGAAAACCATATTCCGGGGTGTGTCAACTGGGAATGAAACAGCAACTTTTAATATCATATATTCTACACAGCCTAATGATTACCGGCTTTATGATGCATCATCAAACCTGTATGGAACATCTCTGATTTATGAAATAACGCCTCAATAATAATGTGCTCCCCCGAATACTTAATTCTATCATTTAAAGCACTGTTAATTGCGTTGCTTATATCCCGGGGTATGAATGCCCAATCGCTAGTTCCGGTTGAGCTTGAAATACGTGAATCGTCTCTTAATGGGCAGGTTATTAATCATATAATTAAAGCTACAAACAATACGAATGATACCTTGCGAGGAGTGATAAAAATTAATTCCGAAGCAGGCATAATTTCACGGCCGGAACGAAAGGTGTTACTGTTGCCGGGAGATTCACTGTTTGTTTCATACAAACTTACAGTAGAAACATGGATGAGAGCCGGGAGGAGGGCCGTAAGCTATGATTTTGTAAACGATGATGGGATTAAGCTGGCAAACAAGGAGATTTTCAAGGAGGTGGAAGAGAAATCGATACTTTTTTTAATGGCTGACCCTACGCCTGTTATGGTTGTTCACCCCATAGATTCGGTACATGTTCAGGTAACTGTAAGTAATAACGGAAATACTGTTGAAAAGGTGACTATGGTATTTAATGTGCCAAATCTGAGAGGGGCGCATACCTTTACCGAACAGTGTGATATCCTGGTCCCTGGAGAAAGTAAAAGATTTTTATTCAGCTTTGTTCCCAGCGACAACCTGCTTGCATCAAGCCAGTTCCCTGTATATGTAACAGGAATGAAAGGGAGTGAGAAAACCTTGTTCGGCAATAAAACCATATCTGTCCAAAACGTGCATTGTTCAGGCAGGTACATTGACACTCCTCCCTACAATTCAACTATACCCGGAATAACAGCCACGGAAAATGCTATATCGCTAAGCTATAAACAGTATAATTCATCATTAAACATGATTCAGGTTCATGGCAGAGGTCACTTAAACCTGCCTGCAGGATATCTGCAGCTTCAAGGCAATATAAACAAATACAATGCCCAATCTACACCGCTGGTCACCAACACTTCGCTGATGTATAAACTTTACGAAAATGAATTCATCATAGGTAATATAAGTGAACAGACGGAACTACCTATGTTCGGAAGAGGAGCAAAAGCAATGTTTTCTGATAGAAACAGTAACAAAAGGTTGATAATTGGCGCTATTGATCAGAATTTTAACTTGCTTGGGAGCCAGCCTTGGTTTTCAAACTACTATTCTATATATCTACAGAGCGAACTGGGTGCAAATAATCATAACAAGGGTGCAAAAATAAGCTATATATACCAGAAAAATCCTTATGAGAGTGCATATTTTCATGTTGCAGGAATGGAGCTTAGAAGCGGTATAGGGCAAAACTGGAATATATTTCTAAAAGGGTACGGAACAATTGGTAAATACAGTATGAAAAGCGGTAACAGGTTTTCAGGAGCTGCAGAATTTTTTTATCGAGGAAGAATTACACGCGACTTCACATTAAATGGCGAAGGATATTTCAGCGATGCTTATTTCCCGGGTAACAGAAAGGGAACAGCCTCATTTTCCCAGGGAGCAAATATTAAACTCAGTAACGAGCTGCATTTAAGCGGGAGTGTCTCATACAGTAAGATTAAACCAAAATCGTATGGTCATAGTTACAATTATCAATCGGAGAATAGTTATGGAAATATAACTATGTCGTTACCAGCTCATAAAAGGTTATCGTCATTGATTTATTACCAGCATCAGGGAGAAAGTAATCCGTCACGGGTGCTTTCTCCCATGGTGCCGGCAGGAAGTAAAAATTTGCAGATGAAGTCGCATCGCCTGGGGTGGCAGTGGGGATGGCAAAGCCGGGATATCGCTTATTCTCTGTTGGGCACACTCGATGGAGGGTTTTTTAAAAACCCTCTGGGAGATGATATGCAATACCAGACAAGGGCAACCATAAGTTATTCATATCAGTGGCTTGATCTGAATGCCACTTACCAAAATGGTGCTTATTATCTTTACGAGTATATGATGTCGAGAGGCCTTAATGAGCGATTTAGACGCTTCACAGCCTCAGCTTCAGCCAACAAAAAGCTTTCCAATAAACTATTTCTATCAGCAGGTATTAACTATAGTAAAGATAAATACCAGGGAGGCGTACCATCTGCACATATTAATATTAACTATATTCCAAAAAGCAATATTAATTTGTTCCTTAATTCATATTGGTACAGGTACGCTTATGGTGCGCATGGCAGAGGCGATATATTCAACGCACAGGTTGGTGTTACCTTTAAACTTGGAGGAACGCAGCCAATGAGCGGAAGAAAAAGCCGTGTGGCAGCACGGATATTTTATGACATTAATGCCAATGGTAAATTTGACGATGATGAAAAAACTGCCGGTAAATATTTGTTGAATATTGGTGAGAAGGTGTTTATTTCTGATGAGGAAGGGAAAGTCTCTTATTCTCTGGTACCTTATGGAAAGTACTGTATAAAGCCTTTTGAAACAGGAAGATGGTTTTTTGATCCAAAAGAGGTTGTCGTTAACGGTTCAAGAACTGTAATAGATATTCCTCTCAAAGAGAGCGGATCATTGCAGGGCGGCGTTAAATATTTATCTGATAAACAATATGATGATTTTATTCCGAGGTATGAAGGGCTGATGTTTACCATCATGAATAGTAGTGGCTCTGTTATTCAGACTGTGGTTACCGATAACAAAGGTAAATTTCTCACATTTTTACCTGTTGGGGAGTATACAATAATTCTCGATCAAAATACGCTTGCTGAACATACTTACTGTGAAAAGCCAACACAACTGTTCAGGGTTGAAGCAGGAGAAACAACTCGAATCCCGCTTTTCAGAATCGAGATAAAAAAGAGAAAGGTAAATATTAAACGTTTTTACGCTGCTCAATAGTGTCTGAATCTGACCATGTGCTGTGGACATTCGAGTGAATCTGACATGGTGTCTGAATCAGTAGTGTTTGAATCTGATCCGTGACTCATCCGAAGCCGGATTCTTTTTTATTTTTTCCTCTTTTTCTGCTTTTTGTTTTCCTTGAAATGAATCATTTGTGATTCAATTCCGTATGCCGTGATATAGTTGTTGATGATTTCAAGAAATTTCGCACCAAAACGTTCTGCTTTAACCTTTCCGAAACCATGAATTTTCAGTAGATCTTTTTCTGTCTCCGGCAGGTAATCGGCCATTTGTACCAGTGTCTTTACGGATGCCACAATATATACCGGCAGATTTTCCTCTTTGCTGATGTGGTTGCGGAGTTGAACCAGTTCACTTAAAAGTTCGGGGTGGTTCGATTTTAATTGTGTTCCGGTGCTGTCGCGGCTGTACGATGTGAGGGAGAAAGGGGGTTTCCTGAACTGACTGCGAGCCTTGTAGTACGACTCTACGCTGAAGTCATTGGCTGTGGCGGAAATCAGATGTGTTTTCAGGGCTGCAGCTGCAAACAGGGAAGTGATGTCATCATCGTATTCCTTTGCATTAGCCCTATTGTCGGTGGTTGCTGCAGATTCCTGTAACGTCCGCAACAATGTTTCAATTTTTTCGTTGAAATATAAGGAGGATGCACGAATCCGTTTTGTAAGAAAAACCTTGTCGACAGGTGTTTGCCGGATGATATGCTGCAGTTGTATTCTGAATTTACTGGCTACCTGTTCCAGTTCAGTTAACTTATTACAGACTTCACCCACGAAGGGAACAGTTTCTTCACTGAAGGAAGACTCGTTTTCCTTTGTATCGGAGTACCACGAGCGTGCTGTTTGAAGAATCGGATCAAAGTTGTATAGTTGAAGCAGTAAGTTAATTTTGAACTGTTCCTTTGCCAATTGAAGCTCTTCGGCAACATGGTTTTCATCGGGTTTTGACGAGGAGAACCGGACAACCTGTTCGTCTACCTCTATGCTGTAGCGGTTAATAGGGCTTTTCAGCACCAAGCTGTCAAGCGATCGGCAACGGCTTAGCGCCACATACACCTGTCCCGGTGAAAAGGCTTTTCCAGCATCGATAATTGCATTATCGAATGTGAGCCCCTGACTTTTATGAATTGTAATGGCCCAGGCAAGCCGAAGGGGAATTTGTTTGCAAGTGCCTATTATCTCCTCTTCCACCGCGTTGGTCTCGGGATTGGTAGTGTAGCGGATATTTTCCCATATTACGGGTGAAACGGTGATCTCATCTTTGTCGCCCGGACAGAGCACGGTTACGCTCTCTTCCATGATGCGGGTGATCTTGCCTATTTTCCCGTTGAAATAACGTCGTGGTACCTCCATGTCGTTTTTCACGAACATCACTTTAGCTCCCTCTTTAAGTTCGAGATTCATATCGGTGGGAAAAGCGTTCACAGGGAATTCACCTTTAACAACAGCTTTGAATTGGTGAACGGTTGTTTTGATTTTTTCCAATTCGGCGCTGTTGATCGCATCTGCGCTGAAGTTATGCGTGGTAAGCGTGATATAATTCTCATCTGGTGATGGGTTAAAATGCGGATCATAACGGCTTTGCAGCAGGTTGAACCCTTCTGGTGAAAGAGAATCGTTCCTCACCTGGTTCAATAAGTCAATAAAAAGGTTATCTGACTGACGGAATATCTTGTCGAACTCCACGTAAACCGGCGGATGCTCCTGAATGGACTGACTGTGGAAAAAATATATTCCCCGGTAATAATCCGACAAAATCCTCCACTCATCGGCCTTGGCCACTGGTGACAGTTGGTACATGTCCCCTATAAAAACCATCTGTACGCCACCGAAGGGCTCCGAGTGCCTGTGGCGTACACTGCGAAGAACCGTATCTATGGCATCCAGTACATCAGCCCGCACCATGCTGACTTCATCAATAACCAACACTTCCAGTTCACGGATCACGCGACGGCGGGCACTGTTCATTTTAATGCGGGCGATCAGCGATTCGCGTCCGGCAGGAGTCGGTGTGAACGGGGTAAATGGCAACTGGAAGGACGAATGGATAGTTGCCCCGCCGGCATTGATAGCCGCCACGCCCGTCGGCGCCACCACGGCTGTCTGTTTAGTAGTCTCGGCACAAAACTGGTGCAGGAAAGTTGTTTTACCCGTGCCGGCTTTTCCGGTAATAAAAATATTCCTGCCGGTGTGGGTTACAAATTCTTTCGCACATTCATATGGAGTAGGACAGGACATATCTTACCTTATAAAGCGACTTCGCTACCATTACATTCTTTCGGGAACATCAATACCAAATAGTTTCATCCCTTTTTTTACGGTCAATGCAATATTTTTTGAGAGTGCCAGCCGGAAATCACGCAGCGCTATGTTCTCTTCGCGAAGGATGGAGTATTCGTGGTAGAACTGGTTGTACTCCTTCACCATATCGTACACATAGTTGCCGATTAGTGATACGTTGTACTCTTCTCCGGCTTGTTTCACAATTGCCCCGAATTCAGACAGCATCTGTACTAAGCCTTCCTCTTTTTCCGATAACGGTATTGATCCGCTTAGCTTTTCAGGAATTACAATACCTTGCTCTTCCGCTTTGCGCAAAACTGATTTGATGCGGGCGTGGGTGTACTGAATAAACGGACCGGTATTACCATTGAAATCGATTGACTCTTTCGGATTAAATGTCATATTTTTCTTCGGATCCACCTTCAGGATGAAGTATTTGAGTGCGCCCATCCCCACCATGCGGGAAATAGCTTCTGCCTCTTCTGGCGACACATCATCAAGCTTTCCAAGCTCTTTTGAAGTTTCCCTGGCGGTTTCAATCATCTCAACCATAAGGTCGTCGGCATCTACCACAGTCCCTTCGCGCGATTTCATTTTCCCTTCAGGCAGTTCCACCATTCCGTAGGAAAAATGTATCAGTCCTTTTCCGAACTCGAACCCCAGCATATCCAGCAGTATTGAAAGCACCTGAAAATGATAATTCTGCTCGTTGCCCACAACGTAAATCATCGTGTCAATGGGGTAATCATCGAAACGCAGTTTTGCAGTACCAATATCCTGTGTCATATATACAGAGGTGCCGTCAGCACGAAGCAGGAGCTTATGATCCAAACCGTAAGTAGTTAGGTCGGCCCATACAGAATCATCCTCTTTCTGGTAGAAAAGCCCTTTCTCCAGACCTCTTAATACTTCCTTTTTTCCTGCCAGGTAGGTTTCCGATTCATAATAGATCTTGTCAAACGAGACACCCATCTGATGATATGTTTCATCGAAGCCTTCATATACCCATCTGTTCATTTTCTTCCAGAGGCTTACAGTTTCTTCATCACCGGCCTCCCACTTTCTGAGCATTTCACGTGCTTCCTCCATCAGTTGCGACTGTTCCTCGGCCTGCTCCTTAGTCAGCCCGTTATCCTGTAATACGGCCTGCTCTGCTTTATATTTTTTGTCGAATAATACGTAATAGTCCCCGATGAGATGATCTCCCTTTTTTCCCGATGATTCCGGTGTTTCTCCATAGCCCCATTTTAGCCACGCCAGCATCGACTTGCAAATATGGATACCCCGGTCGTTCACGATATTGGTTTTAACCACCCGTTTACCATTAGCTTTCAATACTTCGCTCAGTGAGTGTCCAAGCAGGTTGTTGCGTACGTGACCAAGGTGAAGTGGTTTGTTGGTGTTGGGTGAGGAGTATTCCACCATATAGAGTGGTGCATCATCGGCCACCGGTGTGAAGCCGTATTCTGGCTGTGCGTTAATATATTCGAGCAGTTTTACCCATGTGTCTGAAGCGATGCTCAGGTTAAGAAACCCTTTTATTACATTGAATTCAGCGATGATGGGAGATTTTTTTGCCAGATAGGTACCAATCTCCTGCGCTGTCTGTTCAGGATTTTTTTTCGATATTTTAAGCAGGGGAAATGTTACCAGCGTGTAGTGTCCTTTAAACTCTTTTTTTGTCTTCTGCAGAGTTATCTGCGACGTTTCCACATCTGTACCATAAAGTTCCCTGATTGCTCCTTTGATAGCCTCCTGGAGTATCTGTTCAATATTCATACGATTAAAGCTTTTATTTTCACTGAAGTTAGTCGTTTTCTACACTTTAAAACAGTAAAAAAACAGTTTTTACTGTTCGTCAGATTATCGAAAATATTTTTGTATGCTAATTTGTGTGAAAGGCTTTTATTCCCATTTCATACAAATGTTGTCTCTCAATTGAATGGACAAAGGTAAGAAAAATGGAAGAAAGTTCACAGATTCTTCACTATATCCTGAATAACCAGTCCTGAGAGGGTGAATCCGAATACGGCAGTTACCTGCACCATGGTTCCGTTAATCTGCGCTTTCCGGAAACTGCCATGCTCGCCGGCATCTGTCAACACATCCTCCCCCCTGTTATTAAGCAGCTCTTCGCTGTAGACGCAGAGTATGGGCTTTTGCGGCTTCCCTTCTTTTCGCATCCGCTGACGCAGAGCCGATGCCAGTTTGCAGCCACGTACTTTCCAGAATTCCGCTACGTGAATCTTCTGCGGATCTATCTTGAGCGCTGCACCCATCGACGAGAACAGGGTTGCACCGGTTTTTGAGGCTGTAATGAGGAGATGAACCTTGTTGGAAAGGGAGTCGATTGCATCTATAATATAGTCGTACTCTTCAAGGTGAAACGAACCGGACGATGCGGCATTATAAATTTCAGGTATTGTATTTATGATTGCATGTGGATTTATTTCTGTCAGTCGCATTTTTAACACATTTACCTTAAGCTCTCCAATTGTTCCTGTGGTAGCCGGCAGTTGACGGTTTATGTTTGCTGCTGCAACTCTGTCTGAATCCACGATGGTAAGATGCATGATACCGCTTCGTATCAACCCCTCGGCACACCAGCTACCAACGCCTCCAACCCCAAAAAGAATTACTTTTTTTGTGGTGATAGCTTGCATTGCATCTTTTCCTATAAGCAGCTCTGTACGGGCAAATATTTCGTTATACTCCATACCAGGATTAAATAGCGTGCAAAAGTAGTAATAAATCAGATAAAAACAGGCTATCAGAATAGAAATAAGTCTCTAAGAATTGAATATCAGGTAATGTTCCCTGACGGGGAGTACAAATAAAAGAGGGTGGAATCACATTGTGAAACACCCTCAGCGTTATAATACGTGGAATAATTTTTTAGTAGTACCTGTCGTTTTTGGGCTCGAAGTAAGCCTGGGGATGCAGACAGGTAGGGCATGTCTTCGGAGCTTTTTTGCTCTTGATGACAAAACCGCAATTACGGCACTGCCACTCTATCTCCTCTTCACGGGCGAATACTGTATCATTTTCAACATGGTTCAGCAGCTTCAGGTACTGCTCTTCGTGAATTGCCTCTGCCTTGGCAATCATTCGATACATTGTGGCGATCTCCTTGAATCCTTCTTCTTCGGCTATATCAGCAAACTTAGGATACATTTCGGCCCACTCTTCGTTTTCACCTTCAGCTGCAGCCTTTAGATTCTCTGCAGTGGTGCCGATCACTCCCGCAGGGAAGGCAGCGGTAATTTCTACCATTCCACCTTCTAGATATTTGAACATACGTTTTGCATGCTCCTGTTCTTGGTTGGCAGTATCCTGAAAAATGGCGGCAATCTGTTCAAAGCCCTCTTTTTTTGCCTGTTTGGCAAAATAGGTATAACGCATTCTGGCTTGCGACTCTCCTGCAAATGACTGCATCAGGTTTTTTTCGGTTTGTGTTCCCTTTACACTTTTCATAAGTTTTAGTTTATTTGTTTTTATTAATCCTTTCAGTATCGTCAGCTTACAAAAATAATCATTTTTGAGATTAAAATAAAAAAATAAAAGGGTAGCATTATTTATTTAGAATGATTATAAATATATGAACTATTTCGTTAAGCTAAATGAGCAGAGGACAAATTTATTTGGGCTATGCCATAGCGAGAAATAGTCTAACCTTAGTGAAGCATTGTTCCGGCATATTTAATAAAAACGGTTTCACTCCAGTTCGCTTAATTCGAGCCAACGCATAGTTTTTTCATCAATCAGCTGCATGATCTCCGACAGGTGGTTTGATTTGTTCATCAGTTCATCAGGGGAAAGGCTCCCTGATGATAGTTCGCTGCCTATGCACTCTTTCTCAGACTCCAGTGCTTCAATCTCCTGTTCCAGTGCTTCAAACTCCTTTTTCTCCCTGAATGTGAGCTTCCTTTTTTCCTCAGTTTTTTTTCTATGCTGATTAGTATCAGGTTTAGAAATACGGCTCATTTCGGATTGTATCTTATCATTCTCTGATTTCCATTCCCTGTATTGTGTGTAGTTCCCTGGAAAATCACTTATCTGGGCATCTCCTTGAAAAACAAGCAAGTGATCCACCACTTTATCCATGAAGAACCGGTCGTGAGATACCACGATAAGGCATCCTTTGAAGTTGGCAAGATACTCTTCCAAGATATTAAGTGTGATGATATCCAGATCGTTGGTTGGCTCGTCCAGAACTAAGAAATTGGGATTTCTGATCAGCACAGTGCAGAGATAGAGGCGCCTTTTTTCACCGCCGCTGAGCCTGTACACGTAGTTATGTTGTTTCTCGGGGGGGAAGAGAAAATGTTGCAGGAACTGCGAGGCGGTGAGGTGATTACCATTGCCGAGGTCAATAACTTCAGCTATATTCTGTACCACTTCAATCACTTTCATCTGCTCATCAAACAACAATCCTTCCTGACTGTAATAACCGAAATTCACTGTCTCGCCAATCTCGAAGCTGCCGCTATCAGGCTGCTCCTCGTTTAGGAGCATCTTAACAAAGGTAGATTTACCTGTACCGTTATTCCCTACTATTCCCATCTTCTCGTAGCGTGAAAAGATATAGCTGAAATCTTCCGTGATCTTTATATCGCCAAAGCGTTTACTTACGTTCTTTGCTTCAAAGATCTTATTCCCGATATACACACCTTTTGCTGCCAGGCGTATATTTTGGCCTTCACGCCGGTGTCGGGCTCTCTCTTCGAGTGAGTGGAATGCATCAATGCGTGATTTAGCCTTTGTGCCGCGTGCCTGAGGCTGTCTATTCATCCATTCCAGCTCTTTTCGCATCAGGTTCCTTGCTCTGTCTGTCTCGGTGTTCTGTGCAGATACTCGTTCATCGCGTTTTTCCAGATAATAAGAAAAGTTACCCTTATAGGAAAATAGTTGTTTTTCATCTATCTCAAGTATCTGCGTGCAGATTCTATCCAAAAAATAGCGATCGTGTGTTACCATGAGCAGACTCATGCTGTTCCGTGAGAGGAACTCCTCAAGCCACTCCACCATTTCAAGATCGAGGTGGTTTGTCGGCTCGTCCATAAACAACAGCTCCGGTTCGCTGATAAGCACATTTGCCAGCGCCACCCTCTTTATCTGTCCTCCCGATAGCTCGCCCATTTTCTGATGCAGGTTGGTGATCTTCAGCTGCGATAAAATTTGTTTGATACGTTGTTCATAATCCCAGGCATGATGTAAATCCATCTCGGTAAGTACCTCATCGAGCCCATCCTGACTACTGGAGGAGATTATCTCTTCATACCGGGATATCAGTTTCACTATATCGGTGCCGGTACTGAAACAAGCTTCAAGTACCGTCAGGTTTGGGTCGAACCGGGGAGATTGTTTCAGATATGCAAACCGGATATCATTACGGAATACTACCCTTCCATTGTCGTAAGACTCCTGGCCAGCAATAATATTCAGCAGGGTGGTCTTGCCCGATCCGTTCCGGGCAATCAGTCCTATCTTGTCGCCTTCAGCAATACCGAAAGAGATTTCACTGAAGAGAAGGAGGTCTCCAAAGCTTTTGGTGAGTGAGTCTATCTGCAGGAGTGGGGTGGGCATCTATCAATAATTTTTACAAAAATACAAAAAACTATTGACATAAGTTGCCAGGCTTTTCCTGTGTCATTGCCGATTTTTCTCAAGACGGACAAAAATCAATGATAGCTATCAGAACTTCCACCTCAGGTAGCTGAACAGGTCGGTACGGCTATTGCCGTTAATCTTTTCCGTGCCGCTTCCGATAGTATCACGGTTGAAATAGTGTGTGTATCCTGCTTTCACGGAAAATGACAGATTTGTGGCAATATTATATTTTGCCGAGATTGCCAGCCGGTATCCTCGTCCGTAGAATGAAGGCATGTAGAATGTATTAAGCAGATTTCGTTCATACGAGTAGAGCCGTGCGTTATAGGTGTCAGCACTGAAGTAAGCCAGATATATATCGCCGGTGATTCGCCCTTTGCCTCGGTAACCTGTATTTTGGGAGATCATAAATCCGTTTTCAGCTGGTGAATGTTTTTCCGTATAATGTGCCATATCGGCTGTTGTCCGAAAATTCCACCCGTTTTTGAGCTCGTGAACATACCGCAGGCGGAGTTTATGTGTGGCATAGGGCAGTACCAAAGCAACCGGTTCACCGGGAATGCGCCTGTTCTTCTCCTTCTGTTTGTATCTGTAGCGGATATCCAGTGAATTTTGGCGAGATATTGCATAATTGCCCAGAAAATAGTATTCCACTGCTTTTGAGGGAGTGTCTATGCCAAAATTAAGCCATGGAATACGTATAAAGTCGATATACGTGTCAACCGAAAACTTCCGGAAAGGGCTAAAGGCACTGCCCAAAAATAGACCCTTTTCGTTCTGCACCCTGCTCCCTTCAGAAAAAGCCTGTCCATACGGAGAATTGTATGAGATAGGGAAATATCGGTGCAACAACGTAAAGGAGAGAGTTTGCGAGGGACGGTATTGTGCCGTGTTCAGTGTGGCTATAGCTCCGTTTTTAGCTATTGCTGTTTCCCCGGCAAAGATAAATCCGGGGAGTTGACAGGAATAGTCCACACTTGCGTTAGCATGCGAAGAGCCCCTCTGATAGTAGATGTTGTAATTCTGTTCCGGTGGGTTATATACTCTGTCATAAGTATTGTATAATCCGCTTATACCGACCCGTATCCCTTCTTTCCTGAAGTTGATATTTCCCCCTACCACTTGTTCCCGGGTATTCTTTTTCTTATCAATCTCCAGAGGTGTGCGATGCAATCCGTCGGTTTTGAACGAAGTGATTTCACCATCACCGGAAAGGTTTGCGTCAATGCGTCTGTTGGAATAGAAGGCCGTTACAGATATCTTGTCATACTCATAAACAGCTGCCATCCCTCTGAAAAAACCGCTTTCGGCAGTAGAAAAGTGGCGTTTCGGATGTTGTGTACGCCGTGCGATATTATCGTTGCTCCATGCCTTACTTACCATAAAATCGTTATTAAGAATCAATCCCTGGCCGAAAGATAGGCGGTAGTCACCCAGTGCAATTGTTCTTAATCTCCCCATATCATTTATGATCATATGAATTCCGTAATGGTCGTACCCTTTAGGATGATCTGATTTAAAAAAAGGCTCTCCGGCATCTTTTTCGGCAGTCATACCCAACTGTACTTTATCTCGGTAACGAAAAGAGTATCTGAGTGATGTATAAAAATCCTCACCGCAATATTTTCGGTTAGGGTAGCGTTCAAGAATACTATCAGGAAACTCGCCGTAACCGGCACGGGGTGTAACTGTTTTGTCGAGTCGGAATTGAAGCTCGTTTAATCCTTTTTTCGCTATCCCGGGCAACGACAGTTTAGCTGTGGTTTTATCTGTTTCTCCCGTATAGAAGAAAGGGAGAATTAATTCAACAGTCTTTATATCCAGGCGAGGTACGTTCCTAAGCTCGTAAACTGTGTATAGGGGTCGGTTTTTCTCAAGAAAACCCATAATGGTATTAATCTCCTCAATCGAAAGGAGAGGAAATTGTTCCAGCTGATCGCGAGTTATGCTGTTCAGGTTCATCTGATTATTTTCCAGATAGAGTAACTCTTCATATATGTTCTCAATGGTGGTTTCACTTATCCCTTCTTCCTCAGCCATATGCTCCACATATATGCGCCAATTTGAATCCTGGGAATATATGCCGGCAATGGATCCAATAATGAATAAGAAGAGAGTAAATATTTTCATGTACTTCATTACGGATACTCAATTTAGGGTTTACTAAAGTTAGACTATTTACAAATATAACCCATTATTTTATGTTTTCACAAACAAATGATTATAAAATAGATATCTTATTCATATAAGATCTTTTTCGTACCTTTGCCGCAGTTTTAATGAAAATTGACCGACATGAACAAAATGGTTTTGAAGTCGCTGGCGTTAATGTCGCTGGTGCTGTCATGCCTCGGGTGTGGGAAACAGAAAGACAGCAGGCGTGATTTTCATCAAATCCTTCAGTCCGGCACCCTGCGTGTTCTTACGCTAAACACATCTACTTCATATTTTATCTATCGTGATCAACCGATGGGTTATCATTATGATATGATTGTTGATTTTAGCAGGTATCACGGCCTTATCCCGGAGATTATTGTCGCAGAAAATCCAAAAGCACTTTTGGAGATGTTGCAGAGTGGAGAGGGTGATGTTATCGCATATAATATGCCTGTAACCAATGCATTGAAAGATTCGGTAATCTATTGCGGGCTTCAGCAGATCTCGCACCAGGTGCTTGTTCAACGTGCAATGAGAGGCGATACACTTCTTACCGATGTGACAGGGCTTATAGGGAAGAGTGTAACGGTTATTGAAGGGTCAAAGTATATTGACAGAATGGAAAATCTCAACAATGAGCTGGGTGGAGGCATTTACATTGAACATGCAGGCAAAGACACTATTGTCGTGGAGGACCTTATACGAATGGTTTCCCGTGGAGAACTGGCCTATACGGTTGCTGATGATGATCTTGCCAGGCTTAACCAGACCTATTTCAGAAACCTGAATGTTGATCTTCAGGTAAGTTTCGATCAGCGTTCATCGTGGATGGTGAGGAAGGATATGCCGGTGCTGGCCGACTCACTTGACAGCTGGATTGAAAACAAGGCGGCCGAGCCCGAATTTCTGCATATTATAAAACGTTATTTTGAAGAAGCGAAAGGGTTTTCCGCAAGTGACAGGTTTACATATGGAGATATTTTGGGGCGGGGGGTAATATCTCCTTTCGATATATTTTTTAAAAAGTATGGTAAAGAGAAGAAAATCGATTGGCGGCTGTTAGCATCTATTGCGTTCCAGGAATCAACATTCAATACTGAAGGGCAATCCTGGGCAGGCGCTGCAGGGTTGATGGGGCTGATGCCTGAAACGGCAGCTTCAGTGGGCCTTGATCAAAACCGGATACTTGATCCCGACTCCAATATACGTGCCGGTACTGAATATCTTAAAAGCCTGCTTGCACTTTTTAGATCTGTTGAGAACCCTGACGAACGCTTGAAAATGGCTCTGGCATCGTATAATGCCGGGGTGGGGCATGTCTTCGATGCACGGGCACTGGCAGAGAAGTATGAAGCGGATAAGAATGTGTGGGAAGGTAACGTGGAAAAGTATATCCTGTTGAAGCGTCTGAAGCAGTATTATGCTGATCCTGTGTGTAAGAACGGATATTTCAGGGGAGATGAAACAGTAAATTATGTAAGGAATGTAATTGGTAGATGGGAATTCTATAAGGAGAAAGTGAAAGAATAAATTACCTGTTTATTGATAAACAAAAAAATCATTATCTTTGTGTCAATGTTAAAACAGTTGTAAGTAAGTTGCGAAGTAAGGAAATAAAAAAGAATTTAAAAAATGTCAGTCATAATCAATAAAGTCACTACGAAGGATGATTTAAGGAAGTTCATCCATTTCGGCATCGATCTCTATGAGAGCAATGAATATTTTGTTCCTCCACTAGTTTATGATGAGAGAGATACGCTCAGCAGAACCAAGAATCCTGCATTTGATCATTGCGATGCATCATATTTTCTTGCTTACCGCGATGAAGAGATAGTGGGACGGATTGCTGTAATTATCAATTTCAAAGCGAATGAGATATGGAATGAGAGGAATGCCCGTTTCGGTTTTGTTGATTTTATTGATGACAGTGAAGTAGTTGACGCACTTTTTGGCGCAGCTGAGAGTTGGGCACGTTCCAGAGGCATGGAGAAAATTCACGGGCCGCTGGGTTTTACCGATCTCGATCATGAGGGTATGCTCGTTGAGGGGTTCGATCAGATGAGCACTTTGTCCACCATTTATAACTATCCCTACTATGTGGATCATATGGCAAGGATGGGCTATGTTAAGGATCAGGACTGGGTGGAGTATCTCATCACTATCCCTAAAGAGATGCCTGAACGGTTTATCCGTGCAACTGAGATAGTAAAAAAACGTTCAGGCTTGGCTGTAAAACATCTCCAGAGTAAAAAGGATGTAATTCCTTATGCAAGAGATATTTTTAAATTAATCAATCGCGCATATAAAGATTTGTATGGCTTTGTAGAGCTCTCCGAGAGACAGATCGATTATTACGTGGATATGTACATTCCAATGCTTCGTCTGGAATTTCTGACCCTAGTAATAAGGCAGGAAGACAATAAGTTGATTGGTGTGGGAATAGGCCTGCCAAGTATTGCCAAAGCTTTACAGAAAGCAAGGGGGCGGTTTGTCCCTACAGGATGGTATCATCTGTATAAAGCTTTAAAGGGAAAAGGGAACAATGTATTGGATCTGTTGCTGGTAGCTGTTGATCCTGAATACCAAGGCAAAGGAGTAAATGCTTTGTTATTCAATGAGTTTATCCCTGCTGCCATTCAATTGGGTTTTGAATATGCAGAGAGCAATCCAGAACTGGAACTGAACAGCAGAGTACAATCATTGTGGGACGACCTTGAAGCTAAACAGACAAAAAGGCGCAGAGCTTTTATAAAAAATTTATAGAGGAATTAATAAAAAGTGAACGAAACAGAAAGAGAATTACAGATACTTCAAAATAACTATCAAGAAGAGAATATTGTTACTCTGGAGTGGCAGGAACATATACGCCGCCGCCCGGGTATGTATATCGGAAAACTGGGAGATGGTTCATCTTCCGATGATGGTATATACGTGTTGCTAAAAGAGGTACTTGATAACTCAATAGATGAGTATATGATGGGTTTTGGCAAGACTATCGAGGTGGGTGTCGAGGGCGATAAAGTTACAGTACGAGACTACGGCAGGGGTGTTCCCCTGGGAAAGGTTGAGGATGTATGCTCCAAGATGAATACCGGTGCCAAGTACGACTCCAAAGCATTTAAAAAGTCAGTAGGGCTCAATGGGGTGGGGATAAAGGCAGTAAACGCACTTTCATCTTCATTTCTTATGGTAAGCTCGCGTGACGGGAAATCAAAAGTTGTGGAATTCCAGCAAGGTGTACTCTCGCATGAAGGGGACATAGAGAGCAGTGCAAATCAGAACGGTACTCATGTAGAGTTTACACCCGACAGAGAGATCTTTGGTGAGTATTACTACCGGGATGAGCATATTGAACCGCTGCTTAAAAATTATGTATTTCTGAACATAGGTTTAACCATTGTTTTTAATGGTAAAAAATACTCGTCGAAAAACGGACTTGAAGATCTGTTGAATGAAAATCTAACTTCTGATGAACTCTATCCCATTATTCATCTTTTCGGCGATGATATTGAGGTAGCGATCACTCACACCAACCAGTACGGAGAGGAGTATTATTCTTTTGTAAACGGGCAGCATACCACACAGGGAGGGACCCATCTGACAGCCTTTCGTGAAGCTGTAGCACGTGTGATCAAGGAGTTTTATAACCGGAATTTTGAGTACTCCGATATTCGTAATGGCATAGTTGCAGCTATCAGCATAAAAGTGGAAGAGCCGGTTTTTGAATCTCAGACAAAGACCAAGCTTGGTTCAAAAGAGATGGGACCTAACGGTATCTCAGTGAGCAAGCATATAAACGATTTTCTAAAGCAAGAGTTGGATAACTATCTGCACAAGAATCCTGATATGGTGGATGTGCTGCAGAAAAAGATTCTAGACTCCGAAAAGGAACGTAAGGCAATTGCCGGTGTAACCAAGCTTGCGAAGGAGCGAGCTAAAAAGGCCAATCTTCACAACAAAAAATTACGCGATTGCCGAATCCATTACAACGATGCTAAAGGTGATGACCGGGAAAAATCAAGTATCTTCATTACTGAGGGAGATTCTGCAAGTGGCTCCATCACCAAGAGTCGCGATCCCAATCTCCAGGCTGTGTTCAGCCTTCGCGGGAAGCCTCTTAACAGTTTCGGGCTGACAAAGAAAATTGTCTATGAGAACGAAGAGTTCAATCTGCTGCAGGCAGCACTCAATATTGAAGAAAACATGGATGGGCTGCGGTACAACAAAGTGATTATTGCAACCGATGCCGATACCGACGGTATGCACATCAGGCTGTTGCTGCTTACTTTTTTTCTGCAATTTTTCCCCGACCTAATTAAAAAGGGGCATGTTTATATTTTACAGACACCACTTTTCCGTGTTCGTAACAAGAAGAAAACTCTCTATTGCTATACCGAAGAGGAACGGCTCAGCGCAATTGAGGAGCTAGGCCCTAACCCGGAGATAACCCGTTTCAAAGGTTTGGGAGAGATATCTCCCGAAGAGTTCCGTAATTTCATTGGAGAAGATATTCGCCTCGATAGGGTGACCATGCGCAAAGAGGACCTTCTTAAGGAACTGCTTGAATTTTACATGGGTAAGAATACTCCCGAACGCCAATCGTTTATTATAGAGAATTTGGTTGTGGAAGAGGATGAGGTGGCTTAGTTTGTCCATTATTAATATTATAGCAATACTAAAATAGTAGAATGTTCCAAACAACTGTACCCGATAAACGGATTGCTGTTTTTCCAGGCACTTTTGACCCATTCACAACTGGCCATGAGTCGCTGGTACGCCGCGGATTGTCTTTAATGGACGAAATTGTAATCGCGATAGGAGTCAATGAATCAAAAAGCTCATTTTTTACTTTGGACAAACGTCTTGAAATGATTCGCGAGTTATATAAAAACGAACCCCGTGTAAGGGTTGAAAGCTACGACTCGCTAACAATCGAATTCGCCCGGAAAACTGGAGCACGGTACATTCTGCGTGGTATAAGGTCGGTAGTGGATTTCGAGTACGAGAAAACAATTGCCGATATGAACCGAACTATTTCGGGAATAGAAACGTTTGTATTATTCACTGAACCCGCTTTAACACACGTCAGTTCCTCACACGTAAGGGAACTGCTGCGTTACGGCCATGATGTCAGCTGCTTTATTCCAAAAGGGATGAAGATTTGATCTTCAAAAAAGAAAAGATGTATAAACAGATAATTATTACTGCCCTAAGCGTACTCCTTGCTTGGGGTAACTTATTTGCGCAATTCAGGCCATCACCCGATGGGGTAAAACTGGAAAGAACAATTCAACTTATAAAAAGCTTGTATGTTGATGATGTAGATTCAAAAAAACTTGCCGAAGCAGCAATACGCGCAATGCTTGCAGAGCTCGACCCCCACTCGTCGTACCTTAACGAAGAGGAGGTGCTGGCTATGAATGAACCCTTACAAGGGAACTTCAACGGAATAGGCATATCGTTCAATATGCTTACTGATACCCTTTACGTGATGGAGGTGATTTCAGGTGGCCCGTCACAGAAGGTAGGTATCCTCCCGGGAGATAAAATCATTCAGGTGAATGACACCACTATTGCCGGCGTGAAAATGGGTAATCAGGAATTGGTGAAGCGCCTTCGCGGCCCTAAAGGGACAGTTGTCAACGTAAAGATTCAGCGCAGGGGTGTTCCCGGGTTAATGGAGTTTAGTATCGTAAGGGATAAAATCCCTATCACAAGTATCGATGCTTCCTACATGGTTACACACAATGTGGGGTACATCCGTCTCAGCAGGTTTGGTGTTACCTCAGGAACTGAGTTCAAAATGGCAGAAAGAGAGTTGAGATCAAAAGGGATGAAGCATCTTATTCTCGATCTTACCGATAACGGCGGAGGTATACTGCAAACTGCTAATGAGATAGCTGATGAGTTCCTGGGCGAGAATAAACTGATAGTTTATACCGAAGGAAAGAACCAGCCCCGTTTTACAATGAACGCTTCCGGCAACGATGAATTGAAGGGAGGTAAGCTGGTGGTACTGGTTAACGGGGCATCGGCATCAGCAAGTGAGATCCTCGCCGGAGCCATTCAGGATTGGGACAGAGGTGTGGTAGTGGGGAGAAGGACTTTTGGTAAAGGCCTGGTACAACGCCAGCTGCCTCTACCTGACGGTACTATGATACGACTTACAGTTGCAAGATATTATACCCCTACAGGAAGAAGTATTCAGAAACCGTATGAAACGGGAAACATTGATGCCTATAACCGTGATTTTGTGAATCGTTACAATCACGGTGAACTTTTTGTTGCAGACAGCATTCGCTTTCCCGACTCTCTCAGATATACAACACTGGTGAATAAACGTACTGTATACGGTGGAGGAGGGATAATGCCGGATTATTTTGTGCCCATGGATACTACTTCAGGAACAATGTTTCATGCGAACCTTAATGCGAAAGGAATTATCAACAGGGCTGCTATCTCTGAGGTGGACATTAAACGTGAAGTGTTGTTGCAGAAATATCCAGATGTGCTTTCTTTTAACAAAGGATACATTATATCTGACGAGGTGGTGGGAAGGTTGAAAAATATTGCTAAAGAAGAAAATGTTGAGTGGAACGATGATGAGTTCACTACCTCCCGCCCTTTGATTTTTGTTCAGTTTAAGGCACTGATGGCTAGAGACCTGTTTGACTCATCGGCCTTTTTTAGGATTATCAACGAAGAAAATGATATCTTTCTGGAAGGATTGAAGATTATTTCAGATGATAACCGCTATAACGGATTATTAAGAGGCGTTGGCAGTAATGTAGGGCAGTTAAGCAGAAAGTGATTAATTTTTGATCTATTCTCTTTTTGATAACACCCGTTTTTTTTCTCTTATATGGGCATCTAAGCGCGATATAAGCCATAACAGGCTGAATATTGAGGCAACCAGGATCACCGCTCCTAAAAATTGTGCTGAAAACAGAAATTCTTTGCCAAAAAGGAAATATACCCCGGCAATCATTGCCGCCAATACGGCATACATGGTGCCAAAGATAGTACCCAGCTCTATCAATACACTGCCAGTCTCTTTTTTCGCTTTTATTTTCTGTGGTGTAAGTGCCTTCTCGGTCTCTATCTGCTGCATTATGCGATGCTTCAGGTTTTCCGGTGCATCCATTTTTACGGATAACAACATTTGACGAATTTTTTCGTCTTCTTTTTGATTACTGTATTTCTCCATCATTATTATCATTTTTATGAACCTGTAACCTGCATTCCATAACTCGAAACAACCATCTCCTTGAAAAGTTTCCTTGCCCTGAACAGTTTCACCTTGACGTTCGGTTCGTTTAAACCTGTTATTTTAGCAATCTCTTTTACTGGATTGTCCTCCATATAGTAAAGCGTTAGTAAAAGCGCATCTCCCTTAGGCATTTTCTGCATTACGTCTGCAACAATCTCTTTCCTTTCCTTTTCATCCATGTTCATTTCCAGTGTATTATCAGCCAGATGAGACGCATCTTCGATCCCTGCCTCTCTGACACCTATCCACATTTGTGTCTTTGTATGCGTAATAGCAGTATTGTAAACTATACGATACAACCATGTGGAAAATTTGCTGTCGGAGCGAAAACTGCGCAGATTCCTGAATGCCTTTACATAACTTTCCTGCACAACATCTTCCGCATCCTGTATATTACCGCAGATCCGATAGGCTATGGTGATAGCCATAACCTGATAGGTCTCGACAAAGTATGCGAACGCGGAAGTGTTTCCCGAAAGCACCTGTTGTATACGCTGATTCTCGTTCATCCAAACTGATTTTATTCCTGTTCTGTTTCCTCTTTTTGCTGCGTAAGCGGCATTTTTTGAGTTACCAGGAAATAGATCAGATAACCTATCCCGAGAAAGAAAACCACACTGGCACCAGTTACCCAGAACTCATTCCCTTCTCCGATTGCCAGGTATTCTGAGCATAGGAATCCGACGATTATCCCTATTCCAAGAGCAACAAGCACAATCCCGTTCCTGAGTGACACGAGCCTGTTGGGGGCTGCTTTCTTTTTTGGAGTGTCGGGAGGAATAATTCCCTGATTAATTAATCCCATCCGTTCATCATTCCGACTTTTGATAGCTCTCATTCCCAGGATTATACCGGCAATAACCGGCAGGCCAAAGATACAAACTATAGCAATAATAGCAATTAATTCTTCCATAATTCAAATAGTTTTTAAAGATTTTTACTTTGTTTACATTGATATGACTGCAACTTCACCCGGGCGGTTACAAAAAACAGGAATTATTTTTTCAATAATAGTTTTCAGTTCTATGCTTGTCAATAGCCACAAAACATATCGCATAACCTGTTTTGTTATAACCTCACCTCTTTTATTCCATAATTTACACAATGTAAATCTCCAGGTGAGGTTCACCGGAACGCCCAAACAGATAAGGTTTCCCGTGGTATGGCTGTCGATTAAATTTATTTGAACTATCTGTTAAACATATTCTTGTTTGCAAATGGTTTACATACCCGGTTAATATTAAAATAACGGGCTGTTTAAGCAACCCGTTACCCTTCAACTGAACATTGCATGGTTTAAAACATTTGCAAGCATGTTGTTTAGCAACACCTTACTTTTCTACACTCCGGTGACAACAATCTTATTTGTTTTTCAACAAATCCCGGATTTCTGTCAGCAATGACTCTTCTTTTGTCGGTTCTGCCGGAGCTTCCGGTGCTGGCTCTTCCTCTTTTTTGCGTTTAAGTGAGTTCATACCTTTGATAACGAGGAAGATTGATGTGCCGATTATAAGGAAGTCGACTACTGCCTGAATGAAGGCTCCGTAATTCCATGTAACAGCAGGTGAAATCACCTCGGTTCCCTCCATTACCGCCTGTCTTAAAACAAGCTTGAGGTCTGTGAATTGTCCCTGGTCAGTGATTAAAGCGATAGGCGGCATTAAAATGTCGTTCACGAAAGAAGTAACTATCTTCCCGAATGCCCCGCCAATTACAATTCCCACGGCCATGTCCACAACACTGCCGCGCATTAAAAATTCTTTGAGTTCTGATTTAAATGACATAGTTTTTTTGATTAATTTAGTTGAGGAAATCATATTTACACAAAGTAAATAAAAAAATTGGAATATCTAACTTTAGTGAAATATTTCTGCAATCATACAGCGTGCGGAGCCGCCACCATTTGTCTCAATAGTTGTAAGATCTGCCGAAACAATTGAATTGTACGTAGAGATGATGGTTTCCTGTGCCGTTGTCAGCACACCACGTGCCGATGAAGACATCACCATGACCGGATGTCCGCCCCGGCTTTTTAGCTCAAGCATGTTACCGGCAAAATGTGCAACCTGATCCAACGAAATGTTCACGATAATTTTTCCAGAAGAAACAAGGCTGGAGATAACCTTGCTGCGTTCTTTCTCCTCTCTGATGGATTCAAGTGACACCACTGCTATCTGTGTCCCCACCGACATCATCACGTTTGTATGATAGACCGGATTGCCTTTTTTATCTATTGCATCAAAAACAACGGCATCATAATTCATAAGTGAACAAAAATCAGCCAGAACTTTTTCCGATGTACGTTTTGAGCGGCAACAGTATACTATCCGTTTGTAACGGTCGAAAATCATGCTACCCGTACCCTCCAGGAACTCACCCTCATTTTCCCAGTGTGTAAGATCCACCACTTTGCGGTGATCCATCTTCCGGCGAAGCAGGTTCATCACCTCGGGTTTCCTTTCCAACCTCCGGTTTTCTGCAAACATTGGATAAAGCACAAGCTCTCCGGTTATGTGTGATGAAAACCAGTTGTTTGGGAATATAGAATCGGGCGTCCACGGGTCAAGTGTGTCCTGAACAACAGTCACATCAATATCTTTACCGCGGAGCATACTCACAAGTGCATCGAACTCTTTTAATGCTGTATCTGCAATTGAATCAGAATCTGATTTATGTTGAAAATAATTGTTCCCGGCAGTCTGCTCATTATATGCAAAACGTGCAGGGCGTACCATTAATATTTTGGAAGTTGTCTGCATAAAACTACCGAATTTTAATCTGACTCATTTCGATTTAATTTTACTTCAGCTGTTTAAAAACAAGTGATATCGCTCTTAAATCAAACTGCCGGAAAAAATATTATTCCATAGCTTTGATTGATTTTCTAATGATCTCAATTGCCTTTCTCAACTCTTTTTCCTTGATTACCAGCGGAGGGGCAAAACGGATGATGTGGCGATGGGTAGGTTTTGCCAGCAATCCGTTCCCGGCCATCTTAAGGCATATATCCCATGCCTCTTTGCCGTTGTGAGGTTCTATAACAATGGCATTCAGCAAACCCTTTCCACGTATTTGTTTTATAAACGGACTGTGTATTTTCTCCATCTCCTCACGGAATATGCCACCCAGAAGAGCAGCCTTCTCTGCAAGATTTTCTTCTCTGACTACCTCCAGCGCAGCCTTAGCAACTTTGCATGCCAATGGGAAACCGCCAAATGTAGAACCGTGCTGGCCGGGACGGATAGTAAGCATAATCTCATCGTCGGCGAGTACAGCAGAAACAGGCAGCACCCCTCCAGAAATTGCTTTGCCCAGGATCACAATATCGGGACGCACCCCTTCATGGTCGCAACATAGTTTTTCACCTGTACGGGCAATGCCTGTCTGAACCTCATCGGCAATGAAAAGGACGTTGTGTTTTTCACACAGTTCGTAACAAGCCTTCAAATATCCTTCATCAGGTACATTTACACCTGCTTCACCCTGTATTGGCTCTACCAGAAATCCGGCTATGAGGTTGCCTTTTGCTTCCAATATCGAAGCAAGTGCTTGCGGATCATTGTATGGAATAATTTCAATTCCGGGGGTGTAGGGTCCATAATCTGCACGAGCATCCTTATCGGTGCTGGCGGAGATGATAGTTATGGTCCTTCCGTGAAAGTTTCCTTCGCAAACCACTATTATTGCCTCGTTTTCAGGGATTCCTTTTTTCAGGTAACCCCATTTACGAGCCAGCTTTAGTGAGGTTTCCACTCCTTCTGCGCCGGTGTTCATTGGCAAAACCTTGTCATATCCGAAATAATTGTGAATATACTCTTCGTATGGTCCCAGACAGTCGTTATAAAATGCACGTGATGTAAGACAAAGTGTCCTGGCCTGCTCCTTTAGTGCCCTCACAATTTTTGGATGGCAGTGTCCCTGGTTCACGGCAGAGTAGGCCGAAAGGAAATCGTAATACCTCTTCCCGTTCACATCCCATAGGTAACAGCCTTTTCCGCGCGAGAGAACTACCGGCAGCGGGTTGTAGTTATGTGCTCCGTATTTCTCTTCCAGGTCAATATAATGCCCTGCTTTTGTTGATGCTGTCATATATTCTGTTTTTTTAGTAGTATTAATTGTCTTCATGTACTCCGAATAATATTTCACCCGGTAATTGTAATTCAACTTCTTCAGGTTTTAAGTTATTGATATAGATACCAGTTTCTACAAAAATACACTTTTTATGCATATAATCAGCATAAACCAATAAAAATAACAAGAAATATATACATCTGAATAGCAGTTACAAAATTGCTGCATCAGGATACATATATGTTCCTAAAAAAGTAAAAAATATTGTGTGATACAGTATAAATAGATACATTTGTTTAATTATCTAAAACAATTACAAGACAATTAAAAGATGGATAAGGCGCAGTTTCTCTGGGTGGATGATGAGATAGACCTGTTGAAACCATATGTTCTTTTTCTGGAAGAGAAGGGGTACCTGATGAAATGCGTAAATAATGGGCGTGAGGCACTTGAGTTGTGCCGCACACATTTTTTTGATATTGTTTTTCTTGATGAACATATGCCTGGGTTGTCGGGATTGGAAACACTTGCAGGAATTCATGCATTGCAGCCTGATATGCCTGTAGTAATGATAACCAAAAGTGAAGATGAAGGCATAATGGATCAGGCGATCAGCAGCAAAATTACCGACTATCTGATAAAACCGGTTAATCCTAACCAGGTGCTGATGGCTATTAAAAAAATCTTAGATAAAAAAGAACTTATTTCAAAAGCAGCGACTGGTAATTATCGTGATAGATATAATCAGCTGAGTGTTGAAATTGGAAGTAGCCGCTTGCCCAACGATTGGATCTCTGTTTATAAAGAGCTGGTTTATTGGGAAATGGTCCTTGACCAAATACAGAGCCCGATGAAAGAGATGCTTTTTGCACAGAAGGCAGAAGCAGGAAGGCTATTTGCTAAGTTTGTAAGGAAAAGATATGGAGAGTGGATGATAAACTGTACTTCGCGTCCCGTGATGAGCCATGGCCTTTTCGAGAAATTTGTTTTCCCGATTTTAGAAAAAAACGAAAAACTCTTTTTTATTCTTATCGATAATTTTCGTTTCGATCAGTGGCAGTCAATTAAAGATATTGTCAGTGAGTACTTCTCATGCAATGAGACTCTTTACTTCAGTATTCTGCCAACAGCAACTCCTTATGCAAGGAATGCCATTTTTTCAGGGTTGATGCCAAAACAAATTTCGGAAACATATCCGGAAATGTGGATTGACGAAACTGATCAAGAAGGTAAAAATATGATGGAGGAGCGACTCATCCATGAACATTTACTCAGGTCGGGGCGTGATGTTAAGTTTTCATATCACAAGGTGAATACCAACCTGGAGGGAGAAAAACTGAACGCCCGTTTTTCGGAACTTGAGAGCAAGAGCCTGAATATTGCAGTATTCAACTTTATTGATATGCTTGCACACTCGAGAACAGAGTCAAAAATGATTCGGGAACTCTCACCAGATGAGTCTGCATACCGTTCACTCACAAAAACATGGTTTTTGCATTCACCGCTTCTGAAGTTGTTTAAAGATATATCGCGGAAAGGTTACAGGGCAGTGCTTACTACCGACCATGGCGCCATACGTGTTAAAAATGGGGTAAAGGTAATCGGTGACAGAGAAACCAATGTCAACCTCCGTTACAAGCTGGGCAGAAATCTGGCCTACGATCCAAAGAGGGTGTTCGATATTATTCATCCTGAAAATTTCGGGTTGCCGTCTCCCGACATCACTACCAGATATATTTTTGCGCAGAACGATGATTTTTTTGTATATCCAAACAACTACAATCATTATGCGTCTTTTTACGGGAATACGTTCCAGCATGGCGGAATTTCCCTTGAAGAGATGCTAGTGCCTTTTGTCACACTTTCTCCCAGATAGTTCAGTTTAAATATATGCAATTGTTGCTCCGGTCAAAGTAAATAGTTTTAATTATATGGATATAAAAATAAATGATTTAACAAAAATAGGATCTGCTGCACGTGAATTCATCGCGAATATGGGTGATGACAAGGTCTTTGCTTTTTATGGGAGCATGGGTGCAGGGAAAACAACATTTATTAAAGCAGTCTGCGAGGAACTTGGGGTAAGGGAGACTGTTACAAGTCCAACTTTCGCTATCATCAATGAGTATAAAGACAGAGACGGGGACTCAATATTTCATTTCGACTTCTACCGCATCAACAAGCTTGAAGAGGTTTTTGATTTAGGCTGTGAAGATTACTTTTACAGTGGTAGTCGCTGCTTTATAGAGTGGCCCGAGCTGATAGAGCCTGTTTTACCTGAGAATACCGTGAAAATGTTAATATGTGAAGAGAGCGATGGAAGCAGGATTGTACGGCGCATCTGACAACAATAAAGGTGTTACTATGTTGAATAATTAAAAAAAGCACTCTTAAAGATTTTTTTTATGCTGTGAATGCAGGAAATTCTATATATTCGCACATCCAAAGGGCTTAAGAAGACACAGTCAATTTAGCTGGTAGTGAAAAAAAGATATGAATAAAGTGAGTTTCTCTCACAAATAAAGGAAGAAATTACAAATGAAGAAAATTCTCATAGCTGTCTTTCTATTTTTCTCAACTCTGTCGGTATCGGCACAGGTAAACACAGACCGCGTAATGATGATAGGGAAAAACGCGCTTTATTTTGAAGATTATGTGTTGGCAATTCAATATTTTAATCAGGTAATAACTGCGAAACCATACCTCGCTGATCCCTATTACTTTAGAGCAGTCGCAAAATTTATGCTCGATGATTTTAAAGGGGCTGAGGATGATGCCTCTAACTGTCTGGTTCGTAATCCCTACTATACCGCTGCATATCAGCTTCGCGGTGCAGCCCGGCAAAATCAGGAAAAGTATGAGCTGGCCGCCACCGACTATCAGAGAAGCCTTGAGTTTTTTCCTGAAGACAGGCTTACCCTGGTAAATATGGGGATAGTGAATATCGAGATGAAGCAATACGATATTGCTGAGAAGTTTTTCGACGTGCTGCTCCGCCGTTTCCCTGATTATACACCGGGATACATTACACGTTCACAGATGTACCTTGAACTGAAAGATACCATCAATGCAATGGCTGATCTAAATAAAGCAATCGAGATTGATCCCTATACTTCTCAATCTTTTTCTGCAAGAGGGCTGCTCTATTTCCAGCAGAACGAGTATAACAGGGCTCTTGCCGACCTTGATGAGGCTATACGGCTAGATCCTTATTTTGAAGGGAATTACATCAACAGGGGGTTAGTGAAATACCACCTTAACGACCTGCGCGGAGCGATGGCCGATTACGACAGGGTAATAGAGATGGATGAGAGTAACCTTATTGCCCGGTTTAACAGGGGGCTGTTGCGTGCTCAGGTTGCAGATAACAACAGGGCGATAAAGGATTTCGATAAAGTTATTGAGCTGCAGCCAGGCAACACAATAGCATATCTGAACAGGGCTATGCTGAACAACGAAATTGGAAATAAAACCGATGCATTGAACGATTTGAACTATGTGTTGGAGGAACATCCCGATTTTTTTACCGGTTATTATATGCGTTCGCAGTTGAAGCGTGAGTTGGACGATCTCCGTGGTGCAGAACGTGATTATATGCTGGCCCGTTCAGAAGAGGCTAAAGCGAGAAAGGTGGCCACAGAGAATCCAGAACCATTTAAACAGGCACGAGAGCAGGGTGATGCAAGAGATACCCGCGATCAGGCCGATCAGGATATAGATAAGTTCAACTTGCTGGTGGTGGCAGATGAAGACACTTCACAGAAAAGCAAGTATCAGCGTCAAAGCAGGGGAAAAGTACAGAATATGAGAGCCCCGGTCGAGCTTGAGCCAAAGTTTGTACTCACCTATTATGAAAGGGATTACGAGGTGCGCAGGCCGGTATACTATTCAGAAACTATAGACAGGGCAAACAAAGAGCTTTACCTTACCTGGCTTCTGAAAGTTACCAACAACGAGGCGTCGTTAAATGAGTTGCAGATACAAACACATTTCCGCTCTATTGACAACTATTCTGGAAGGATTGAACATGAGTCCGCTAACGCTGCTCTCTATTTCGGAAGAGGAATGGATTTTATGCTTGTTCAGGATTATGAAAATGCTCTTAAGGACATGAGCAGGGTCCTTGAATTGATGCCGGACATGTTGGTAGCTCATTTTGCAAAAGCGATTATCCGCACAAAACAAATTGAATATGATCATCTGATTGAACAGCCGCTACTGATGGATGCACAGTCAGGGATCGATCTGCCTGATCTGGGTAAAATGCCTGGAAAGGCTAAGTTGCCGGAGATATCAACAAAGTCGATTGAATATGAAGAGATACTGAAAGAGTATGAAAAGATTATCAGCTTAAATCCCGGTTTCATATACGCTTATTACAACCGTGCCGAGATCTTCAGCCTTGAGAAAGATTTTCGTGCTGCGATAGCCGACTACACCAAGGCTATTGAGCTAGAACCTCAGTTTGCCGAAGCTTATTTTAACCGGGGATTGTCACGCCTCTCTATCGGAGAGTCCGAAGATGGGCTAGACGACCTCCGCAAAGCAGGTGAACTGGGTGTTGTTCAATCATACAGTATTATTAAGAGAATGCAGTAAAGAGGTCCCTTATTAACATTCCAGAAACATTTTTATTGTGAATTTGCTATCTCGTAATTCACAAAATCATTACATTTGCAGTCACATAAGAAAAAAGTTATTTTAGAACAGCATAACATGATAGAAATTACATTTCCCGATTCATCAGTAAGGGAATATGAAAAAGGGGTAACAGGATTAGATATAGCAAAGAGTATAAGTCACCGTTTAGCTCAGGAAGTGCTTGCAGTAAGTGTGAATGGTGAAACATGGGATTTGACAAGGCCGATAGAGGATAATGCAACTGTGCGGTTGCTGAAATGGGAAGATGATGAGGGTAAGCACGCTTACTGGCACTCGTCGGCTCACCTGATGGCAGAAGCACTGCAAGAGCTCTATCCGGGGATTAAATTCGGTATAGGCCCCGCTATTGAAAACGGATTCTACTATGACGTGGATCCGGGTGAGGGCGTTACCATTAAGGAGTCAGATTTTCCTGTTATTGAAAAAAAGATGATGGAGCTTATCACGGCCAAAGAGGATATTGAGAGAAAAAGTATATCCAAGAGTGATGCCGTAAGAATGTTTTCTGAACGAAACGAGAGCTACAAGGTAGAGCTCATCAAAGAGCTCGATGACGGCTCAATAACTACATATACACAGGGTAATTTTACTGATCTGTGCCGGGGCCCTCACTTGCCCAATACATCATATATAAAGGCCGTAAAGATTCTGTCATCTGCGGGAGCTTACTGGCGCGGCGATGAGAAACGCCCACAGCTCACCCGGCTCTATGGGATCACATTCCCGAAAAAGAAGATGCTGGATGAGTATCTTTTGATACTTGAAGAGGCCAGGAAGAGAGATCACCGAAAAATAGGAAAAGAGCTCCAGCTGTTTGCTTTTTCTCAGACAGTAGGTGCTGGATTGCCTTTGTGGTTGCCAAAAGGTACGCAGCTGAGGCTTAGGTTGGAAGACTTCCTGAAAAAGATTCAGAATGATTTTGATTACGACCAGGTAATTACACCTCATATAGGGCACAAGCAGCTGTACATCACTTCGGGGCATTATGCAAAATATGGTAAAGACTCTTTTCAACCGATAAAAACACCCGAAGAAGGTGAGGAGTTCCTTTTGAAACCAATGAACTGCCCACATCACTGTGAAATATATAAAACCTTTCCGCGCTCATATAAAGATTTGCCTCTGAGGCTGGCAGAGTTCGGAACAGTGTACAGGTACGAGCAGAGCGGAGAGCTGCACGGCCTTACCCGTGTAAGAGGTTTCACGCAAGATGATGCACATATCTTCTGTACACCCGATCAGGTAAAAGATGAATTTCTGAAGGTGGTGGATATTATTTTTATAATCTTCAAAGCGTTGAATTTTGAAAATTTTGAAGCTCAGATATCACTTCGCGACCCGATAAACAGGGAAAAATATATAGGATCTGATGAAAATTGGGAGAAAGCTGAACGGGCAATTGTTGAGGCTTGTAATGAGAAAGGGCTAAAAGCGAAAGTGGAAACTGGAGAGGCTGCTTTCTATGGCCCAAAACTTGATTTTATGGTGAAGGATGCTCTGGGGCGACGCTGGCAGTTGGGAACCATACAGGTGGATTACAACCTCCCTGAAAGGTTTGAGCTGGAATATACAGGTGCCGATAATCAGAAGCACCGTCCCGTAATGATTCACAGGGCACCTTTCGGATCAATGGAGCGTTTTGTGGCGGTTCTCATAGAGCATACCGCCGGTAAGTTTCCATTGTGGCTTGCTCCCACTCAGGCAGTGATACTTCCGGTTAGTGAGAAATTCAATGAATATGCAAAAAATGCAGTAAAAGAGCTGAAAAGGTTTGGTATAAGGGCAGAGGTAGATGACCGCAATGAAAAGGTGGGGCGAAAAATTCGAGATAATGAATTAAAAAGGATACCCTATCTGCTTATCGTGGGTGAGAAAGAAGCAGAAAATGAAGAGGTTTCGGTAAGAAAACAGGGCGGAGAAGACAAAGGTTCGGTAAAATTGCTTACATTTGCAAAAGAAATTTCAAGGGAGGTTGAAGAAATGATGAATCCTGCGAAATTTTGATGATTTATATCGATTTAACAACGAAATTAAAATTAATTACAACAACACAGAGAAAAAATTAACAGTTTCTGAATGAGAAAAGACTCAAAAGACCAGCACCGTATCAATGAACGAATCCGGGTACCGGAAGTCCGATTAGTAGGCGATAATGTAGAAGAGGGTATTTATTCTACGAGAGAAGCAATGAGAATTGCCGAAGAAAAAGAATTGGATCTTGTTGAAATTGCTCCCATGGCTAAACCGCCTGTATGCAGGATCATAGATTATCAGAAATTTATGTATCAACAAAAGAAAAAGCTGAAAGAACAAAAAGCTAAAGCGGTTAAAGTTACTGTGAAAGAGATCCGGTTTGGTCCGCAAACAGATGATCACGACTATAACTTTAAACTGAAACATGCCATGAATTTTCTGGGCGAAGGCTCAAAAGTAAAAGCATACGTTTTTTTCAGAGGGCGTTCCATACTTTTCAAGGAGCAGGGTGAAGTGTTGCTTCTGCGTTTCGCAAACGACCTTGAGGATTATGCCAAAGTGGAACATTTGCCTATTATGGAGGGAAAACGTATGTCTATCATGCTTACCCCTAAGAAAGGTTCCCCTGCCCTTAAGAAAGAGAACAAAGAAGAGTAACGTTTTCAGCACTTTATCCTGGATATCTCAGTGAATTTCTCAAGTGATTTCTGATTGCGAGTAACGTTTTCAGCACTTTATCCTGGATATCCTGGCCACTGAGGCGGCCTGATTAGTTATGTACCCCGATCTGTAAAAAATTAAAGAATTGTTTGCTTAAAGAAAATAAAATCATTACTTTTGCAAACTTTTTCGCCGTATTGCGGATTGGGAAAAGATATTAGTAATAACAAATTTGAGAACAGCAAAATGCCAAAAATGAA
This sequence comes from Proteiniphilum sp. UBA5463, assembly GCF_002427225.1. Classification (NCBI taxonomy): domain Bacteria; kingdom Pseudomonadati; phylum Bacteroidota; class Bacteroidia; order Bacteroidales; family Dysgonomonadaceae; genus Proteiniphilum; species Proteiniphilum sp. UBA5463. Next base: position 151,712 of record NZ_DIQL01000001.1, read on the forward strand.
GACTAATTCCGGTTCTAAAAAGAGGTTCGCCCTTACCGGAACAGGAAAAATCAAACGGAAACATGCGTACAAGAGTCACATTCTGACGAAAAAGACAAAAAAGCAGAAGAGAAATCTTACGCATACGGGACTTGTTCACAAATCAGACTTGAATAGTATTAAAACACTGTTAAGGCTGAAATAACCGACGTTTCCAGTAAAGAGATTTAATAACCGGATGTACGCTCCCAAGAGCTCTGCAGGACAGAGACGCTAACATTCAAAACAAGTAACATTATGCCAAGATCAGTAAATCATGTTGCTTCACGCAACCGCAGAAAAAAAGTTCTGAAATTAACAAGAGGCTACATTGGTGCCCGCAAAAATGTGTGGACCGTAGCAAAAAACACGTGGGAGAAGGGGCTTACCTACGCCTATCGTGACCGTAAAAACAAAAAACGCAACTTCCGCGCTTTGTGGATACAGCGTATCAATGCGGCAGCCCGTGAAAACGGTATGTCATATTCCCGCCTTATGGGTGCTTTGCACAAAAATGAGATTGAAATCAACCGTAAGGTTCTTGCCGATTTGGCAATGAATCATCCAGAAGCGTTTAAAGCAATAGTGGATAAGGTAAAATAACCGGCCCGAACACAGGCGGTAAAAATATAGAAAGGGAGGATCTGGAGAAGATTTTCCTTTTTTTGTTTATCTTTGCGGAAAAAGAATAACTGTTTTTGATAGCAGTGGAACAACAGTTTCGTAAGCCGTTTCCATGTTTAAATCCGTAACAGCTGGTATTCGGTAATTAGTTTGTGCTTTCAACCTACGGCATGATAAAAGATAGTGTCTCAATTATTTCCGCTTCTTCTGCAAGCACCTGCAGAGAGAGAATTAGATAAGTTGAAAAACTCAGAAAATGTTCTATGATATGAAAAAAGATGGGAAAGGGGACTCCTATGCTTACCGTGGATGGCCCCTCAACAAACCAAAAAGAGTTATAGATAGACAACAATATGAGAACCATTTCAATTGAAGAGCAAGAACGCATAGATAATGCGATCAGGGCAAGCAGGCTGTGCTATGTGGGGATGTCTGATGAAAACGGAATTCCGTATGTATTACCAATGAACTTCGGTTACGAAGAGGGAATTATTTATCTTCATTCGGCACAGGAAGGGCATTCAATCTCTATCATTGAGAAAAATCCAAATGTATGCATTACCTTCTGTACAGACCCCACGCTTGTGTGGCAGAATGAGGAAGTGGCTTGCAGTTACCGGATGCGCTCCTATAGTGTGATCTGTAAAGGTAAGGTAGTTTTCGAAGAAGAGTATGATGAGAAAGTAAAAGCGCTGGATATTATTATGCGCCAATACTCCGGCAGGAAGTTCAGTTATTCGGTACCTTCTGTTAATAATGTAAAGATATGGAAGGTTGAGTTTGAAAATGTATCGGCAAGAGAATTCGGTGTGCCGGGCCCAAACACGATAAAATATAAAGACCGGAAGTCATTTTAATTTATCCTGTTTGTTGCTGATGAAAGTTATTAAACCTTATCGAATTGTAACTGATGAGAGTTATTAAACCTTACCGATAAACTTTTTTCAATGGTTTGTTGTTGAAATGAGTGGGCATTTTGAAATCACACTTTAGAGAAATTATAATGAAAAAAATAACAACCATCCTCGCAGCACTTATGATTGTGCTTGCGGCATCGGCTGCCAAGCCGCAGGAAAAAAAGACCGTAAAACCAATAGAACTGACAAAGGCTGCATTTCTGGAAAAAGTTTTCGACTATGAAAAGAATCCAGAAGCCTGGAAATATATGGGTGATAAGCCGGCAATAGTCGATTTTTATGCCGACTGGTGCGGCCCATGCAGGATAACATCTCCCATACTTGCAGAGTTGGCTGCAGAATATGGCGACTATATCCATGTATATAAAATCAATGTGGACAAAGAGCCAGAGTTGGCGTCTGTCTTTGGTGTGCAGAGCATACCCCTTTTCCTCTTTATTCCCATGAAAGAGCAACCTCAGATGGCGATGGGTGCTCTGCCAAAAAAATCATTCAGGGAGGTTATTGATACATTTCTGCTGAAAAAAGATAATAAGTCTGCCCTTTGACTTTTTTATTTATACCTAAACAATAGAAAGAGTGATGGACTTTATTTGAACCATATAAAAAAAGTTTGGGCGATTGTCTATTTTCAGGACTACACACAAAAATAAGAGAATGATCACAAGTCTGCAAAATACTTCGATAAAAAACATTGTAAAACTGTCGAAGAGCAACGAGAGAAAAAAGCAACAGCTGTTCGTGATTGAAGGTGCGAGGGAGCTTTCCCTGGCCTTGCAGAGCGGATATAAGGTAGAGTCGGTATACGTGTGCTACGAGATGTTTGAAAAGTCGAAATATCCCGACATCCTGAAATCGTTGCCCGGAAATAATATTTTCGATATATCACTACAGGTATTCGGGAAAATAGCATATCGAGAGAATTCTGATGGGATTGTGGCAATTGCAAAGCCTAAACATCACAGACTATGTGACATACATCTCTCCTCCAACCCTTTTGTTATACTGCTTGAATCGGTTGAGAAGCCAGGCAACCTGGGTGCTGTTCTTCGCACCGCCGACGCTGCTGCTGTTGATGCGGTGATTGTATGTGATCCACAGACCGATCTGTATAACCCAAATGTGATCCGCTCAGGGGTGGGGGGCATCTTTACCGTGCAGACGGCCGCCTGCTCTTCCGAAGAGGCATTTGCATGGCTGCAGGCGCATAATATCCGTTCTTATGCAGCAGAATTACAGGCTTCTGATTTTTACCAAAATATAGACTTTAAACAACCTTCAGCTATTATAATGGGGACCGAGGCAGACGGGCTCACCCAATTCTGGCTGAAAAATGCGACAAAGCGAATCAAAATCCCCATGCGCGGTAAGATTGATTCGCTGAATGTCTCGGTCTCCACTGCCGTGCTCACGTTTGAAGCAATGCGGCAACGAGGTTTTTAATC
>NZ_DIQL01000029.1:0-1832 GCF_002427225.1 Proteiniphilum sp. UBA5463
TATCCCAACTCAGTCATCAAAATTACCAGGCAACTGGATGGTATGCGTGGAAAAGCGGTTTTCGAACTTGCTCACCGAAACCCTTCGGCACGGGTGTTCTGGCATTTGGATAACGAATACCTCGGTGAAACAGCGGATGTTCATCAGATGAAGCTTTCACCAAATGCCGGTGAACACGTGCTGACGGTGGTGAATGAAATGGAAAATTCGTTGACAATCAGGTTTAAGGTGGAATAGTTTCTGATCCGCTCAGCAGTTTTAATCCGTTTAGCGGAATAATGAAAAATGCGCAAGGCGGTTTCGAACCGCCTTTCACGTTTAAAACTGTTCATCGTGCGGGCCAACTCCCGGCGGATTAAACAATCCCCAATCGATAAAAAGCAGCCGGAATTCTTCAATCTGCTGCCGCACCATTTTGTAATATTCGGCGTGTTCAAAACCAAAAGCTACCAAGCTGTGGTAGCGCACCATTAAATCACGGGCGCATTTGCGGATAATTGAATTTTATTTATAAAACAGTTATTGCTATAACTGATTTTACGTTTAAAGTCATTATAGCAGTAACGAGAAGTAAAGTTAATACATCAATCCGAAAAGCCACAAAGGAATTTTATTGCCTATACCCATTTCAATATCATCGGCTACAACAAAACTGTTTTTCAAATCTTTAATCTGTTCAAAAGATTTTCCTTTTCCGCCCACTTCAAATGTGTATTTCTTATCTATAAGAAAATCGCCGCTTTTAGGCAAATTTACATCGTGTCTTACTTTTAACTGGTTGAAGAAGAATGTTTCGCGTACGTTTCCAATATTTGCTGAAGCATCATCTACATTTAGGGCATAAATCAAATTCGAGTTGTTCAGATACACTTTCTCGGGTTTCGTGAGCAAGCTCATGCCCTTGTTTGGCACCAGCAGTTGATTCGTGAGCGCTGCCTTGTTCAGATAATGCAGGTATTTGAGTGTGGATGCGCGATTGAGCTGCATCTCCGCACTCAGTTTCTCGATGTTGGGCGTGTACGGAACAAGGTTTGCCAGCACCATCAGCAGTTTTTTCACGTTGTAAATGCCGTTGTAATCGATTTGTTCGATAGAGGGCAAATCCTTTTCGAGAGTGGTGTTGATGATATTGGTAATTTTGGTGAAATAGTTGCGAATTCCTTCCTTGTAAATCGGATAATAACCGTTTTTTAGATACTGCTTGAATAGCGGTATAACCTTGATTTTGTTGCGGATATCGTCAGCAATGTCGATGTGATTGCTCAGAATTTCATTTAACGGGAGCACTGGCAAATCGATAATTTTTTCCAGCGATAAGTATTCGCGAAACGACAATCCGTGTAGTTCGTACTTCACCGCACGACGGCTCAAATCGGCATCGGATTTGTAAATTTTCAAAATGGACGACCCCGTGAAAACGGTTTTCAAGTCGGGATAATTGTCGTACACATTTTTCAATTCCAATGACCAGTTGGGGTATTTATGCACTTCGTCGATAAAAAGATGCGTGCCACCGTACACCGAAAATCGTTCGGCAAAATCGAGCAAACTGTTTTTCGAAAGCCACAGATTATCCAAACTTACGTAAACGGCTTTGTTTCTATCGGGGAAATTATCGCGAATGTGCTGTAAAATAAGCGTGGTTTTCCCCGTTCCGCAAGCGCCTGTAATACCTGTCATTCTCTCGTTCCAATCAATATCGGAGTGAAGATAGCGCTTAAAATCAGACTTTTCTGCTGATATTAACTTGCGATATGTGTTGAGTAGGCTGTCCATTTTTGTTTGAAAATAGCTGCTTCTGCGAAGGCATAAATAGTTATCGGAACAACCAA
>NZ_DIQL01000029.1:2043-25898 GCF_002427225.1 Proteiniphilum sp. UBA5463
GTAAAATATTTCCTTAAGACAGATGGAACGCTTGAATAATATCCGCTTCCAAACAAATTTAAATGAACAAGCAGATAATATAATTGATAGAGTTCTATTTGCTGCGAATAGTTTTCAGATTTATGTAATTCCCGCTATTAGGGCTTACTCGGGACTTCCACCCGTTAGACAATGCTCGTGCCGAGCATACCAAAAAAAGGATTTCGTAATGAAATCCTTTTCGTGCAGTTTTGCCTTGAGTTTTTCACCTATAGATATTTGAGTCTGCTTAAAAAGTCTCAAATTAGAAGATTTGACATTATAATCACTTGAAAATCAAATATCATATTTTACAAAACGACTTGTTGAAGTGGGCTCATATTTTATTTCTTAGTTCGAGTACAAAATAATACATGATAAACCCTAATTTGTACCTCATAGAATCATCCGGTTACGTAATAATCCTTTATCCATTTTTTGCCCCTTGACATGTATTTCATTTGCCTCTACATTTGTATGAAAAGCTATTGATTTAAAATTCTTTCACGATGAAAAAGTTTATTGGTTTCATTTTCGTTATTGGTCTGATTACTCTAGGTTCCTGTAGTGATGAGCAGGACAATATTGAGGTTATCGAAGTGATTGAACCAACTGTCGTCAGTATGGAGCACCAGGATCTTTCTTCATCATCGGTAACATTAAGTGCCAACATCGCTAATGATGGCGGATCAGCCGTAAACAAGTGCGGTTTTCTATTATCAGAAACCAATCCTGGCAAACCATCAACAGACTGGGGAACAAATTATAGCTGCGAAAATGGGGCAAGTGAATTCAACAAAAAGATTGAAGGGTTGAAGGAAAACACTACTTATTACTATGTTGCCTATGCTTCCAACATTAAAGGGTACGGGTTTTCATCCGTATCATCATTTACAACCCCAAAAAAGGATTATTCCGGAGATGGGAAAATTCCAGTTAAGCTAACAAAGCTCACTTTAAACTCTATGGAGTACTCTGCCGATGGATTTGAAAACTCAGATGGAGCCAAGTATAAATACAAGATGAGTTTCACAGTAGAGGTGGAAGTGTGCGATTATGAAAGCATAAGCAGGGCTGGCTTCATGATCGGAGGAGCAATCTGGCATTGGGATAACCCAAGTGAAAACAAAATCAACTCATGTTCAATGATAACTTTAGGAGACAGCCCGACATTAAGCGTTACTGTCACAGCATATGCCAGGATGAAGGATGGATCCGACTACGAAGGGAATGTAGAAACGCTCAGTGCAACATATGGCAATAACAATAACGAAAACCCAGGCAGTGGCTCAAATGAGAACACCATTAAAACCAATAGGGCTGAGTACACTTACGCTTGGACCGAATATAAAAACTTCGACGGAGTGTTTAGCTCCTACGAGACTATGAAATCTCATTTAAACAGATATGGGTTGTTAATCTATAAAAATGGAAACTCTTACTACTGGGAAGATTTCAATAATATCAAACACACTGTTTATCCCAATCGTGATTATAAGAAAGTGGTTTACGATTATTATTCTTATATGGGCAACAAGTATAATGGGTATAAAACACAAACAGCTTACTTATATATGAATTTCCGGTTCTCTCCCTTTTAAACGTAAGTTGGTGATTGCTTTATAACAACCGAAATTTCTCATGTACATTCGTCAGGTAATTCCGTGATATGATGAGCCCCTTTTCATTATCGAAGGGAGGCAGAAGAAAGCAGGCCTTCCCCTTTATCGAGCAAACATGGTCGATGTTAATAATGTGGTTACGGCTTATTTGGACGAACAACGAAGAGAAGGATAATATGTGGTCCGACTTTACAGTTCTCCCCAACAATACGCGTTTACCGTTTGCCAATGCGGCTTCCCATTGACGCCTCCCGTTCGAGTAGGAGAAATAGCCCACCTGGTTCACACGAACCATTTGGTATCCTGTAATATCGGGAATCATGAATGCCTGATGGGAGGGCAACAACTCTGATAATGCCCTCTCGAGGGGTACTGCTGTAGTCATATCTCTTGCTACCTGCCCGAAAAAACGGCGCATGATGGTCGAAAACTCTTCCTGTGCATAGGGTTTAAGCAGATAGTCGAACGCAGACTCTCGCAACGCATCAAGCCAGTACTTCTGGTAGGAAGTGTAAAATACCACTTTCATCGGCCACCTCACACGAGGTTGTATCTCGCGTAGCAGTTCCAAACCGCTCATATCCGGCAACTCAACATCCAGAAACAATAAATCAGGTTTCTTGTCAATCACTAGCTTGATTCCACTTTTAGCCGTGTCTGCCTCTCCCATGAGGGTGACCTCCGGATAATCGGCCAGAGATTCCCGTAAACTATGTAGACAAACCGGCTCATCGTCGACGGCTACAGCAGTAAATCTTTTTTTATCCATTTCCAGAGATTATGTAACTGTTTACCAATATTTATAATTGTCAGGTATAAAAATAGTCACCCTTGTCCCACCTTGCTCTTCCATTCCCGAACGAAGGATATTGAACTGTATCTTTTCACTGTTCTCCCGGTTAAAAAGGTCGATTGTCTGATACAACACTTTAAGTCCGGTCCCGGTCCCGGTTGATGAACCCATCAACAGCTCCTGATAACCCGTCCCGTTGTCAATGATCTCGATTCTTGTTCCTTCCCCTTCCTTCCGGACTTGCAATTCAAGCTTCTTTTCACCGGCAAGAGGACGCAATGCATGCTTGATTGCGTTCTCCAATGGAATCTGAATTATCATGGACGGAAGCGACACCATTTCTGTATCAACATGTGGATCAATATTCCAATCAAGCTTAAAATCGGGACCAAGGCTCTCTCTTTCCAGGTTGATGTATGCTTCTACAAATTCTAACTCCTGGTTTAATGTAACTTGTGCCTGGTCGGTCATCTCGAGGCTTCTACGCAGGAGCAACACCAGTTTCATCAGGTTAGCCGGGTGAGATCCATTGTCGGAACTGATCTCCCGGTTGAGCACATTGAACATGAAATGTGGGGAGATCCGGTTACGGATATTGGAGAGTCGCAACTTGGTTATTTGATCGTGGAAGCTTAACCTTTGCAGCTCTTTTTGTCTCTTCATCGCAATATAGACGCTTGCCATAATAGCTGAAATGAGCAGGAATGCCATGACAAATATATAATTTCTCATGCGAAGCGACCGGATGTCGGATGCTTGCCCCATGATAAGCATCTCTCTCTTTACCAGGGTTGTATCCTGTCTGTAACGCATATCGATTTCGGCAACACGCATTTTTGCCCTCTCCGAACGAATAGAATCTTCCATCACAAGATTTTCTTGCAGGCAGGCATATGCCTCCTTAAAATTCCCTGTTCGCGCATGATACTGTTCAATGTATTTGTTACGAAGGATGAGAAAAGTGGGTTCAATAGTTAAATTTGTAACCTTACCCTCAAGGTAGTGGCGCGCATGTTGTGGATTGTCGGCTTGCAAAGCTAATCCGGCCTTAAGGGTATTGATATGATAAAGCAATGGCTGCTCATTAATGGCAGAGAAGTATTTTTCCGCTTCATTCAGGTAATGGTATGCCGAGTCGGGTTGGTTCAGATGAAAAAAGATCTCCCCTATATTGGCATTGGCAATATTTAAACTTAATATGGATCCTTCTCCCGATAACAAAGTTATTCCTTTCTTGTACCAAGACAAGGACTCCTGTAACTCACCCGCAAAGAAGTAACAGTTCCCTCTGCAATTGCAGTAAAAGAATTTTTCATTCAACGTTCGGCCTTCGAAATCCTGTTCGGCCAAACAGAAATAGTAATCAGACAGTTCAAAATCACGCAATTCCATATACAACTGCCCTAAGCCGGTATATATCGGAAATCCCAGTTGATCAGCCACACCTATTGAATCTGCAACTGAGAGTGCTTTTCGGTAATAGAAGGCGCTATTGACAAAATCGCCATTTCTCATATGCATATCGGCAATGTTTATGGAGAGATCAGGGATCTTCTCTCTCTTACCCGTTAATTCATAATAATTCAGAGCATTGGTGAAGTAGGTAAGTGCAGAATCTTGATCCCTGTACAAAGCAAAGCAATTACCTATTGTATTGTATGATGAGGTGAGGAGTTGGTAGATTTTGATGTTTGGCACCTGCTTGTTCGCGTAAGCGACAACTTTTTCGGCGAAATGGCGCGTGGAATCGATCTGATCGTTTACAAAGTATGTCAGACTGTATGTTTGTAGAGCTTTATAGTAGTCCAGGCTGTCGTTGGTATTATTCATGGCATCTCGTAACAGGCTTCGGGAGTAGGCGTTGTTGCAGTAAAGAGAATCCATAGCCTCAGTAATGATGGACTCCATTGTTACATCCATTTTTGCAGGTTCCTTGCTGCAGGTTAACATCAATAAGGGGATTAGGGGGCTGAGTATATATTTAAACATCACATATCTCAATTAAGGTAGCTGAGTAAAAGAGTTAAATATTTTTTATTTATCTGACAATTAAAGGCAAAAACTTAAGTTTGCAGTTGCATAAACAAAAAGAGTTTAATCCCTTAAAGGGTCAAACATTAAATCCAATGCGAAGTTAATCAAAAACAATGGACTTGCAAACTTAATTGAGACAAATAGTTTGCCTGAATACCTTTGCATCCCCCGGCTTTTAAATAGCGCAAAATCTCACGTAAATGGATTTTGTGCGTTCTCTTCTCTTATACCTGTTGCAATTCCAATATAAAGGATTTCTATAGTAACTTTCCTAATAATATTCATATCAGAAATCACTACTGTCGTGATATATAAAACAATAACAACAGAAATGGCCAGTTTGCTGCTAATCGACAAAAAAACACTGAATTTTAACATGTTAAACAACAGCATCTCAAAGATATTTCTATTATACTCTTCGTCTTTGTGATTATTAATTACTATTTTTGACTAAGAATAGATTCAAACGTGTTCATCACTTAACAACAACGGTGAGTTTGTTAAGATGTTTTATTAATCAAAAATTAAATTATGATCGAATGGATGTTTGCCGCCCTTATACTGTTGGCTATAATTAATATTATTCTGCACTTTTTTGAAAAACCCACCTCAGAAAAGGCCGATAAACTAAAAGAGATTGAGAGTGCATTAATCAGGTTCGAATCAGCCTCGGAGAGAAATGAAAAGTCCATCAGGGATGAATTTCAACGCAACAGGCTTGAGAGTAACCGCACTGCAATGGAGAACAGAGATGAGTTGGCTAAAAATCTTAAATTATTTGCAGAGACAAACTCGACGAACAATAAGGAACTGAATGAGCTGATCAGGCAAAAATTTGAAGATGCCGGTAAACAGCAGACAGAACGCAACAGACAATCTGTTGATGCAATAAAAGATGTAAGGGAGACAATTGAGAAACAGTTGGAGGCAATAAGGGAAGATAACACCCGGCAGCTGGATGAAATGAGAAAAACCGTGGACGAGAAACTTCAAACTACTTTGGAAAAGCGTCTTGGCGAATCGTTCCGGCAGGTTAGTGAAAGACTCGAACAGGTTCATAAGGGACTGGGTGAGATGCAAACCATTGCAAACGGTGTTGGTGATTTGAAAAGGGTACTGTCGAATGTAAAGACAAGGGGCGTACTGGGAGAGTATCAGCTGGAAAATATTCTTGAGCAGTTGCTTACACCCGACCAGTACTCCAAAAATGTAGCAACAAAAAGGGGTAGCCAGGCTCACGTTGAGTTCGCAATCAGGCTACCGGGTAAAGAGAGTGATGAAGAGGTATGGATGCCTGTCGACTCAAAGTTCCCGATTGAAAACTACCAGCTGTTGCTAAATGCCTATGATGAAGGAAACAAAGAGGCAATAGAGACAGCACAAAAAGCTATCATTAAATCCGTCGAATCATTTGCCGGGGATATAAGTGAAAAGTATCTCGACCCTCCGCACACAACCGATTTCGCAATAATGTTCCTGCCCGTTGAGAGCCTCTATGCAGAGGTTTTAAGACATCCGGGGCTTTTTGAAATACTGCAGAGAAAATACAGGGTAACGGTCACAGGGCCCACAACACTGTCTGCATTGCTGAATAGCCTGCAGATGGGATTCAGGACCCTTGCCGTCCAAAAAAGGAGCAGCGAGGTGTGGAAAATTCTCGAAGCGGTAAAAACCGAATTCAGTAAATTCTCCGATCAGCTTGACAAGGTTGATAAACAATTGAACACAGCTTCAAAATCGTTAAACGACCTCCGGCTGACACGAACGAACGTTATCAACAGAAAGCTTAAGGACGTTGCCACAATCGATACAAGCGAGGCTGCCGAACTGCTTGAAATCACAACCTCAGGTAGCGACCATGATTAATTATTCACCCCTCCAAAATAATATATGTTAATCACAGATTTAGCTACTTTTGTAACATATGCGAAACCTGAATTAACTAAAAACATTGAAAGATGGATTGCGAAATTTAAATAATAATTGGTACTTTTGCCTTCGAAAACAATCAGACATGATTTTAAGCCGGCCATACCGGCTCGAAAGCCTTATGTTTATTTGTTTTGATAACTGATATTAAAATGGATGAAAATATAACAAGTCAGTATTCATTCACCATTATTGTTCCGCTCTACAATGAAGAAGAGAACATAGGCAGGCTGGAAGAGAAACTGAAAGGTTTCCTGCCGCACTCACTTGAGAAAACCTGCGTTTTGTTTGTAAACGATGGCTCTACCGACGGCAGCAGAAACAGGATCAAGAATGTATGCGAGCGAAATCCGGATTTTTACTATATTGATCTTAAGAAAAACGGGGGATTGAGCGCTGCACTTAAAGCCGGTTTTGATCACTCTTTTTCAAAATTCACCGGCTATATGGATGCTGATATGCAGACCGATGCCGATGACTTCAACCTGTTGCTGCCCCATTTAGACAACCATGAATTTGTTACAGGTATCCGTGCCAATCGCAAAGATTCATCATTCAAGAACCTGCAGTCTAAAATAGCCAACGGATACCGGAGGATGATGACCGGCGACGGCGTTTCCGACACTGGTTGCCCACTCAAAGTGATGCATACCGCGTATGCTAAGCGTATCCCCATGTTCAACGGTATGCACCGGTTTCTGCCGGCACTTATACTTTTGCAGAACGGCAGAATAAAACAGATCCCGGTGAGGCACTATTCCAGGTTGGCGGGAAAATCGAAATATCATCTCTGGAACAGGCTTACAGGTCCTTTTATCGACTGTTTCGCCTATCGCTGGATGAAGAGACGTTATATAAATTACCAGGTTAATTCAAGTAATTTAGATTAAAATATGCAAGAGAGCCCTGTCTGGATTTACGCGATCGGTTTTTTGGCGCAAGCTTTTTTCTCAGCCCGGTTACTGCATCAGTGGATAATTACAGAGAAAGCAAAAAAAATTCTTTCTCCGCCTGCGTTCTGGATCCTTAGTATCTTCGGCTCGTACCTGCTCTTTATCTATGGGGTGCTCAGAGATGACTTCGCAATTATCCTCGGGCAGTTCTTCTCATACTACATCTATCTGTGGAATCTGAACATGCAGGGGTTCCGGAAACGGGTAAACATTGCTATACAAATAGTGCTTCTTTTAACACCGGTTGCAGCCGCCACCTATCTTATGCGCGACATGACTGCCTTTTCCTCTACCTTCTTCCGGCATAATGCCATACCACTATGGTTGCTAATCTTTGGGTCCGGCGGGCAGATACTGTTCACTTGCCGTTTCATTTACCAGTGGATATATTCGGCACAACGTCACCAGTCTTCTCTACCACTCGGTTTTTGGATAATCAGCCTTCTGGGTTCGGGAATCATTATCGCTTACGGTGTATTCCGGCTCGATCCCGTGCTCATACTTGGGCAGTCGTTCGGTTTTGTTGCATATATGCGCAACATCATGATAGGCTTAAGAAGTAAGAAACAGTTATCATATGAAGGATAAACAGCTCTATATCATTTGGTTTATTGCACTGCTTCCGTTGATGATCCTTCGCGATTACACGCCCAACAACGAGCTGCGTTATCTGAGTATTGTTGATGAAGCACTTAAAAACGGTAACTTTTTCACCTTTACCAACCAGGGTGAGATCTATGCCGATAAGCCACCTCTCTATTTCTGGCTGATGATGGCAGGCAAGACATTGCTTGGCGGACACAGAATGTGGTTCTTATCGCTGCTGTCATTTATCCCGGCTCTGGTAGTGATGATGACAATGGCCAAGTGGTTAAGAAAAGAGGAATCGAGAAACCAACCAGAAGCCTTACTGATGCTAATGACCGGCGGGCTGTTTGCCGGCCTTGCCATAATAATAAGGATGGATATGCTTATGGTGATGTTCATCACTCTTTCACTCTATACTTTTTTCAAGATCTATCAGGGGCAGGCAAAAAAAGGGGACTATTATCTCTTCCCTCTCTATCTCTTCCTGGCTCTGTTCTCCAAAGGGCCAGTCGGCATCCTTGTACCACTTCTCTCCACGCTTTTATTTCTGCTCCATCGGGGTGAAATCCATACTTGGGAGCGTTACTGGGGCTGGAAAAGCATGCTGGTACTTCTTACTGGATGCAGCATATGGTTTGCCGGAGTTTACCTTGAAGGTGGAAACAGCTACCTCAATAATCTGCTCATACATCAGACAGTAGGCAGGGGAATCAACTCCTTCCATCACAAAGAGCCGTTTTATTATTACTTCATTACAATATGGTATTCACTGGCTCCCTGGATGTTCTTCTCCATAGGGCTTATTATTGCGGGAATGATACGGAAAAAGATTCAGACAGATACAGAACGCTTTTTCCTTACCATCATAATCTCCACATTTATCATGTTGTCGATTATCAGCTCCAAGCTGGCAGTCTACATGCTTCCGGCACTGCCGTTTTTTATCGGCCTCTCTGCAATGCTTATCGATAAATTCAATGAAAAAAATATCTGGCTGCGGCTCTCACTGGCACTTCCCGCACTTATTTTAGCATCAGCGTTACCTTTGATAATATACATAGCAAAAACAGATACTCCCTTTTTCGCTGCTGTACCACTTGTTTTTGCGGCAGCAACAGTCGCCACTCTCTCCGGAATAGCTGTATTATACCTGCTATTTTTGAAAAAGGAGCTTCGCTTATCTATCCGGGTGATGTCATTGGGTTTACTTCTGGCCATTTTTATTGCAGGATGGGCCATGCCTCAACTGAATCCATATATGGGATGGAGCAAATTATGCCAAGAAGCGTCACGATTAGCTGAAGAGAGACAGGCTTCGGAATACTGCGTATATAATATTTCCAGGGCAGAAAGCATGGATGTATTCCTTAAAAAAGATGTGATCTACGTTTCTGAAGAAGATATATTGAGTAACTCACTTACCGGTAACCTACTGTTGTTACCGGAAAAAACAATCAATAAAAACAAAAAAATCCAGTCTGTCATAGCAGAAAAAGAGGGATACAAAGTGGGCCCGTATATGATTGTTATTTTTTAATTGAATAAAAATGAAAATATTGGTTACAGGTGCTGCCGGATTCATCGGCTTTCATGTTGTCAGGAGGCTTCTCCTGCAGGGTTATGAAGTGGCGGGCCTTGATAATATCAACAGCTACTACGATGTAAGGCTAAAATTTGCACGTCTTAACGAAACTGGAATTTCACGGGAGAAGATTAAAAAGGGAAAGTGGATACAGAGCGACAAATTTCAGCACTACAAGTTTATACAGTTCGATCTGATAGAGGGCAAAAAACTTTCCGCCCTTTTCCGTAACGAGAGATTCACACATGTTTTGAATTTCGCTGCACAGGCAGGAGTCAGATACTCCCTTGAGAACCCTTTGTCATATATCCATTCCAATATAGTAGGATTTATCAACCTGCTCGAAGCTTGCCGCAATAACCCCGTCACTCATTTGGTTTACGCAAGCTCAAGCAGTGTATATGGTGATGACACAGCTGTCCCATACAAAGAATCGGCACAGACCGATCACCCCGTCAGCCTCTACGCGGCGACCAAAAAATCAGACGAGCTGCTGGCATATGCTTATGGCAAGCTGTTCGGGCTGCCGGCAACTGGCATCCGTTTTTTTACTGTTTACGGTCCCTGGGGACGCCCCGATATGGCACCCTGGCTCTTTATGTCGGCTATTTCGAAAGGAAAACCGATTAAAATATTCAATAGAGGGCAAATGCAGCGAGATTTCACCTTCATAGACGATATTGTAGAAGGAGTGATTAAAATTTTACCTTTGCCACCGCAATCCGTTGTCCCCCACATAGTGTACAATATGGGCTGTTCATCGCCAGTGCAGTTGATGGATTTTATAAATGTCATCGAAAAAACCGTAGGTAAGCAGTCTGTTCACGAAATGGAGGAAATGCAGCCAGGCGATGTTGTATCTACCTTTGCCGACACTTCATTACTACAAGAGCGCTTCGGCTATAAACCGTCCACTACGGTTGAAACAGGAATCAAAATATTCTATGAATGGTTTAAGGAATTTGTCTTGACTTGAACAGCCGTTAACATTTTATTCTTTCGAACTGCTGATTACGGTTTTTTTGTTACAAATAATTTCTTAAAATCGAAAAGATATAGTATTTTTGTAAGTCTATTAAAAAGATAGTTTTTAGGGCGTTTTCGTTAAGTTAAAGGCGTTTTCGTTGAGTTAAATAAGAATAGCGTTAATGCTGGCATAATGCAGGAACAAGGCGCAACAAGTGATTTTGAAGACGTTTCCAATAAGCTGAGCCGGTTAGCTGACAAGCTAACCTTCTTGTTCAAGTCGAATTCAAAATTTGAAAACGATTGTTGTAAATAAACACTCTTAATAAATAAAATTCAATAAAGTATGATTAAAGTAGGTATTAACGGATTCGGTCGCATTGGTCGCCTAGTTTTCCGTGCAGCTCAAAACAGAGATGATATTCAGGTTGTGGGTATCAATGACTTGCTCGATGTAAACTACATCGCTTATATGTTAAAATACGACACCATCCACGGTCAGTATAGCGGATCTATTGAAGTGAAAGACGGCAATCTGGTAGTAAACGGTAAAACAATCCGCGTAACAGCAGAAAGAAATCCGGCAGACCTTAAATGGAACAAAGTGGGTGCAGAATATGTAGTTGAATCTACAGGACTCTTCCTTACAAAAGAAAAAGCACAGGCTCACATCCAAGCTGGAGCAAAATATGTTGTTATGTCTGCTCCTTCAAAAGATGATACCCGCATGTATGTTGTAGGTGTAAACGAAAAGACCTACACAAAAGGAGAACAAATTGTATCCAACGCTTCTTGTACAACCAACTGTCTTGCTCCTGTAACCAAGGTATTGAACGACAAGTTCGGAATTCTTGAAGGCTTGATGACAACTGTTCACTCAACAACAGCTACCCAGAAAACCGTTGACGGCCCTTCGGCAAAAGACTGGAGAGGCGGACGCGCAGCTTCTGCCAACATCATTCCTTCATCAACTGGAGCAGCCAAGGCTGTAGGTAAAGTTATTCCGGAACTGAACGGAAAACTAACCGGTATGTCAATGCGCGTTCCCACACTGAACGTATCTGTAGTGGACCTTACAGTGCGCCTTGCAAAAGAGACCTCCTACGAAGAGATTTGTGCAGCTATGAAAGAAGCTTCTGAAGGCGAATTGAAAGGTATCTTAGGATATACCAACGAAGATGTTGTATCAAGCGATTTCATCGGCGATTCACGCACATCAATCTTCGACGAAAAAGCAGGTATCCAGTTAAGCCCCACTTTCGTTAAGGTTATCAGCTGGTACGACAACGAATGGGGATATTCAAACAAAGTGCTCGACCTTATTGCACATATGGCTAAAGTAAACGGATAATAATAATACTATTATTACGATATATGAAAGGCGCCTCCGGAAAAGAGGCGTTTTTTTGTTGAAATAATGCTTGTGAAAATAAAAAAAGCCGGACAGTAAAGTTCGACTTTTCTCTTTTCTTCAAACGCCTGTGTCCTATGCCGGATGAATTGATTCTGTCGGGCAGACATCTGCACAAGAACCACAATCGGTACATACTTCCGGGTCTATTGAATAAATATCGCCTTCAGATATTGCATCAACAGGACATTCATCAATGCACGTTCCACAAGCAATGCAAGTGTCATCAATTACGTAAGCCATAATAGTGAAATAAGTTAGTTATTGAAATTAATTTGCTATGTTGTTGCAAAGATAAAGAGTTTTTTCCAATACGAAAAAAATATAGAGAACTATTTACATTAATCCTTAAAGGCAGGGGACGGAAAGAGACGATACAAATCAACACCTATGGCTATAATTTAATGAGGCCTGCTATACAATATCATGAAATAAAAGGCGTTTAAAGAACAAACAACAAAAAAGGCGAATGGCAAAAAAGACAACATATCTGCTCACAATACTGCTCATCATATCTGGCAGCGTCACGGGCCAGAACCGTAAACTGCAGAACAGGCCTTATGCAGATCAACGGTTGTTCCACCCGGGATTCACACTTGGGCTGCACACACAAGATCTAATACTTGCACAATCAGGTTTTGTGAACGATAACGGAGAGGTGTGGTTCTCAGAAATACCCTACTATTCATTGGGATTCACTGCGGGAATTATTGGGGACATTTATCTGAACAGAATTATGAACCTACGGGCAATTCCTTCGCTCTATTTGGGTGAAAAGCGGATAGTTTTCAAGGAACAATCGTCCCGCGAAGAGTACTCAACCCGAATTCGCAACAACTACTTCAGTTTACCCCTGCAGCTGAAGATATCGGCAGGCAGGATAGACAACTTCCGTCCCTACACCCTTTTAGGTATATATTGCAACATAGAACTGGCATCCGGGAAAAACCGAGCTCTTCTTTTGAAGCCTTACGATTTTGGAGTTGAGATAGGTGTTGGATGCGACTTTTATTTACCCCTTTTCAATCTTGCTCCGGAATTGAAGTTTGGTTTCGGGTTGGTGGATATTCTTGATAACGAGAGGCCCGGCCTTAAGGATGAAAGTCTCCGAAAATATACGAAATCGCTTTCTAAAGCTACCCAGCGACTGATCACACTGAGTTTTAATTTTGAGTAGGTACAATCATTTTTGGTATTTCCGGGTTTTAGTAACAGACTGATCTTTCTTTTCAAAGATAGATGAATAGCTCTTCTTTCTTAAAAAATAGAAATCCAATAAAATGCTTTTCCTGTATTGCACAGGAATATTCTCTGTAGTTGCCATTCTTAAATTTACTTCACGTACCGGCTTGTATGATGGCATCATCTTAAGAAAATCCCTATAAGCATCGATAACAGCATGAGCGCATCTGAAATTGCCTTGCAGCAACAGGTGAACATAAGCAAGAATATCGAAAAACAACCGTACCAAAAATGTCGGCCGGCATGCCTTCCCTGGTACGTTTTTAAAAATCATAAGCAGGTTGTTACGAAAGTTCAGATAGGTTTTCATAGGATTATCCTTTTTCAGCGATGCTCCACCCACATGATAAACAACCGAAGAGGGGAGGCACATCACTCTCCTGCCCCGGGCATTCAAACGCCAGCAAAGGTCTATCTCCTCCATATGTGCAAAAAAACGGCCGTCCAGTCCACCATGCTCGGTATAATCACTCTTTCTTATCATCATGCAAGCACCGGTCGCCCAAAATACAGGGATCTCCGAATCATACTGTCCGTTGTCTTTCTCCACCACTTCAAGAATGCGCCCCCTGCAGAATGGGTACCCATAAAGATCAATAAACCCGCCTGATGCCCCTGCATACTCAAACCAGCCTTTTTCATCATAAGAGAGTATCTTAGGCTGTACCGCGGCCACCTCGGGATGTTTGTTCATAAAGTCGACCATCTTGTTCAGCCAGTTGGGAGTGGTCTCCACATCAGAATTCAAAAGCACCACATACTCAGAATCGATATGCTGCAAAGCTTTGTTGTATCCTTCGGCAAAACCATAGTTCTTGTCCAGAACAATCAGAGATACTTCGGGGAAATTTGTTTCGATAAATGCTACAGATTCGTCCGTAGACCCATTATCAGCAACAATAACCCGGCACTCATCGCTTAACGAGTGTTCCAGCACAGCAGGGAGGAACTGCTCAAGCAGCTTCTTCCCGTTCCAGTTCAATATAACCACCGATACTTTTACCACAAAACGCTTTTTTTATATTAAATATTTACTCCTCTCCAATAATCCTGTTTCCTGAATTTTAGAAAACGAAAGTTTCACTTCCGTCTGCAGGCCCTTGGCCCCTTATGCTATCCTGTCTTTATTTTTTTCTAAACTTCCAACGGTTATGTGACCATAAATAGTAAGCAGGCTCCTTCAGAATAGTCTCTTCCAGCTTCCTCATATATCGCTCCATTATTTCAAACTCAGGTTCAAGGCTTGCATCCGGGGTAATAACATAAAATTTTCCGGTGTAATATCCTCGCTTTACTTTAGTGATATCAAGATAAACTACAGAAAGACCAAGATGATTTGCAATCTTCTCCATTCCGGTTTGTACAAGCGTATCCTGGTTCAGGAAAGTTGTCCAGTAGTGATCGTTATTTTTTGGCGGACGCTGGTCTGCAAGAAAACCCACCAACATGGCCTTTCCATCGTTATTCAGCTGGATCATTTTCCTGAAAGCTCTCCTCATCTCAATTGGTTCGGGACGAAAGCGGTTCCTGATCTTTAAAAAAAGCAGGTCGAAAGGCTTTGATCTCAACCTTTTGTAAAGAAAGCCCTGCTTCAGTTCAGGCAGATGGTTAATACCGAAAGAGGTCACCCACTCCCAGTTCCCGTAATGGCCCATACACATCAAACACGATCTTCCGTCCCTGGTAAGCCTGCTTATTATTTCAGGATTTTCAAATTTCATCCTTACACGGGCTTCACTGTCCGAAAGGTGAAGCATTTTTATTGTTTCAACGAAGTAATCGCACAGGTGATGGTAAAATTTTCTTTCCAACCGCCTTATCTCTTTAACAGGCTTCTCCGGAAAAGCGTTTCCAAGGTTCATCCTTACCAGTTTCCTTCTGTAACGTACAATATGATAAACAAACAACCAGAGTATATCGGATAGTAGATACAACACCCCTAAAGGCAACATCGCGTGAAGATATGTCACTGAATACAACAGAAGATACCCTGCACTCTTTTTTTGCTTCTTATCCATTAAAATATTGCTTTCATAGCCATTTGTTCTTCATCATACTCGCCAACCACTACCTCCGTCACCCGGTTTATCAGAGTGGAGTCGTAAACGGCATACAATTTTACATAATTTTCGGTAAACCCGTGCATTTTATTACTGCGTCTAGTGTGTTCAAACAGCACTTTCTTCCGGCTACCCTTTTGAGATTCATAAAAACGGCGCAGCTTTGCATCAGAAATATCCAGCAACGCTTTGCTCCGTGCATGCTTAACTTTCGGATCAACAATGTGATCTATTTGGAGTGCCTGGGTTCCGGGACGTTCTGAATAGGTAAAAACATGCAACTGAGAACAGTCCAGCGACTCAATAAACTTCATGCTTTCGGCAAAATATTTATCGGTCTCGCCCCTGACACCAACTATCACATCCACACCAATAAAGGCATGTGGCATAACTCTCTTGATTTTCTCTATTTTATGTCTGAACAGAGCTGTATCGTAACGGCGCTTCATCAGTTTAAGAACGGCATCACTACCAGCCTGCAGCGGCATATGGAAATGTGGTACAAATCGCTTTGACGAAGCCACAAAATCTATTATCTCATCAGTCAACAGATTCGGCTCAATGGATGAGATGCGGTAACGTTCCACTCCGTCCACATTATCAAGTGCTTTTATAAGATCTATAAATGTCTCTTTTGTCGTATGGCCGAAATCACCAATATTAACACCCGTAAGCACTATCTCCCTGCCACCTTCACTCACCACCTGTTCTGCCTGCTTCATTAGGGCGGCAATAGACCCGTTGCGACTCCTTCCCCTGGCGAAAGGTATGGTACAGAAAGAACAGAAATAGTCGCACCCATCCTGTACCTTCAAAAAATAGCGGGTCCGGTCATCTGCCGATACAGAAGGGACAAACGACCTTATTCTATTTGTTTTGGAAGTTATTACCTCCACTTTATCCTTTTTACTCAGATCATGCAGATACTTCACAACATCCAGCTTCTGCTCTGCTCCCAAAACCAGGTCAACACCATCAATACTTGCCACCTCTTCAGGTTTCAGCTGTGCATAACACCCAGTAACCACTACAAAGGCGGATGGATTTTCATGAATCACCTTCCTGATGGCCTGCCGCCCTTTCTTATCAGCCAGCTCTGTCACAGAGCAAGTGTTAATCACGCATATATCCGCCTTCTGCCCTTTCCGGGCACGGGTAACGCCGTAATCCAGCAACTGCCTGCCAATAGCGGAAGTTTCAGCATAATTCAATTTACATCCTAAAGTGTAATAGACAGCAGTCTTATTATGAAAAATTGTTTGATCGATCATATTTATAATTGGCCGTACTTACGAATAATATTTTATATCAATAAATTATTCATACGACAGCTTTGTTGTAGAGTGACTTTGAATAAAGATACAAAAATACAATTTTACTCTTGAATTATTGCCTTATTTTCTTTGATAATCAATTTCCGAATATTACTTTTGCACAATAAAGGCAAAAATGTGCATTTATGATCAGGCAGAACTTCATTAAATTATACGAGGAGAGTTTCAGAAATAACTGGAAATTACCTGCTTTAACAGATTACAATGGCAACAGATCATATACTTACGGTGAGCTGTCAGAAGAAATTGCGAAACTCCACCTTCTCTTTTCTGAATTGAATATTCAAAAAGGAGATAAGATTTCCCTGATCGGAAAAAACCACTCTTCATGGGCAATCGTGTTTATGGCAACAATAACATATGGCGCCGTTATCGTTCCCATACTGCACGAATTCAATCCCGTTAGCATGGCACACATTATCAAACACTCCGATTCAAAATTGGTGTTTGTAAACAAGACAATATGGGAAACCATAGACAAGGATAATATAGATATTCCCGTATATGAAATACCGGATTTCACTTTTTTAAAAAGTGATAATGAAAAAGTCCGGAAGGTTTCCGGCACTTTAGCAGGCATTTTCAAAAGTACCTATCATGACGGATTTTCCAGGGAGGAGATCAGCTATGCAGATGTGGACAACGATGAAGTTATTTGTATCAACTACACATCAGGTACTACGGGTTTCAGCAAGGGTGTTATGATTACTGCAAATAATTTTGCCGGAAACGTGACCTACAGCAAAAGGCTGAATCTGCTTTTCACAGGGGAGAAAAACCTGGCATTCTTACCTATGGCACATGTTTATGGCTGCGCATTCGATTTTCTTTACGCACTATCAACGGGTGTTCACATTATATTGCTTGGGGTAATGCCAACCCCTCAAAATCTCATATTGGCTTTTAAGGAGGTTAAACCGAACCTGATAATTACCGTACCACTTATTTTTGAGAAGATATATAAAAAGAAAATACTACCTGTCATCAATAAGCCAATCGTAAAAGTACTGTTAAAAATCCCAGGGATCAATAAATTAATACTAAACAAGATAAAAGCATCTCTTGTTAAGTCCCTGGGAGGTAACTTCAGAGAAGTAATCATAGGAGGGGCGGCTTTGAATGCGGAGGTAGAGGCGTTTTTTTACAGAATGAAATTCCCCTTTACCGTCGGCTACGGCATGACTGAATGCGCGCCTCTCATATCTTACGATCATAATTTCGACTTTGTACCAACATCATGCGGATCGGTGCTGGAAGATATAATGGAAGCACGTATCGACTCCTCTGACCCCGAAACGGTACCGGGAGAAATACAGGTCCGGGGCGAAAATGTGATGAAAGGATACTACAAAAATCCCGAAGCCACCGCTGCAGCATTCACTAATGACGGCTGGCTCAAAACAGGCGACCTGGGAATAATGAAAGGAAGAAGGTTGTTTATCAAGGGGCGGCTGAAAACAATGCTTCTCACCGCAAACGGACAAAATGTATATCCGGAAGAGATTGAGTCGAAACTGAACAACCTGCCATATATTGCTGAGAGTGTTGTCGTTTTACGTAATTTCAAACTTGTGGCTATTGTATATCCCGATATGCAGGCTCTATTATCTGACAACATATCTGATGAAAGGCTGATTGAAATAATGAACGGGAACATGGAAATTCTTAACAGATCGGTTGCTCAGTACGAAAGAATCAGCACCATCGAGATAGTTGAAAATGAGTTCGAAAAAACACCAAAAAAAAGCATTAAACGGTTCCTCTACAGCTGAACACTATCCCGCTCTATCTGTACCAGCAGCAAACGGCTCAATCTGATCAAGCAATTCGGAAAAATAATTTGAATTTACCAACTATACTCATTAGTAAAAACGTTTCATAGATTCGGCCGTTAAGATCATATCTGTTAAATTTACTCACTATACTCTCCATTTGAACACCCTTATGGAGCGACTTCCATAACAAAAAAGGAGGGAAAAGAGGCATAAAAAGCAAAATATTGGCGTAAAAATTGAGGAATTGCCTATGTTTAATATTATTTAACTAAGATTTCCATCCAAAATATGTTTTAGAACATGTTTTTGATATAAATTTGCACCGTTTTTAGAGAAGTAATATTATTTATCGTTTAAAATTATTAAAAATGAAAAAAGTACTTTTATTAGTTGCTGTAATTGCAACATTAGGTTTAGTTTCTTGCAACAATGCACAAGTAAAAGCTGAAAAAGCAAGACAAGACAGCCTTGCTGAAGTAGCCAGATTAGACAGCATCGCAAAAGTCCAGGCTGATAGCATTCAAGCTGCTATTGAAGCTGCTGAAGCTGCTGAAGGCGATTCATTGAGCCAGGTTGCTGAGACTGAAGTTAATCAATAAGCAGTTAAAGAAATCGATTTCAGCCATCCACTAAAGGATGGCTTTTTTGTTTTATATTGGGTTAAAAATATTATCTTTGCCTATCTGTCTGCTGAGACAGGGAAAGCGGTGTTTGCCAGGATGCAGGATAAGGAAAGTAATATTTGCAACTTGTGCTCATCAGGAAAGCGGTGTTTGCCATTCAACGTCAGAAACAGTAGCCGGAAAAATAAACAAGATCAAATTTAATTATCAAACAAGTAATGAGAAAAATTTTATTCATCTGCCTGTTAATAACTGTAGTATCTTCATCCGGATGCAATCAGATGGCTAACACCTATTTCGAAAAAAAGCTCACGTTCAGAAACTTGCTTACATCAGATCAGAAAGTGAAGTTATCCGCCTACGTAGTTCCAACACAGCGACAATACGAGTGGCAGGAGCTTGAGTTGACAGCTTTTATCCATTTCGGGATGAATACATTCACCGGCAGGGAATGGGGCGACGGATCAGAAGATCCTGCTCTTTTCAACCCGGCCGATTTAGATGCAGAGCAGTGGGTTACCACACTGCAGAACGCTGGCTTTAAATTGCTTATCCTTACAGCAAAACATCACGATGGTTTTTGTCTATGGCCTACCGCAACTACGTCTCATTCAGTGGCATCGTCGCCATGGCACAATGGTTATGGCGACTTGGTAAAAGAGGTGAAAGAGGCATGCGACAAATACAATATGAAGTTTGGAGTGTACCTTTCACCTTGGGACAGGAATGCGGCGAGCTATGGCGACTCGCCAAAATATAATGCAATGTTTGCCCAACAGCTTACTGAACTGCTTACAAACTATGGGGAAATTCACGAAGTGTGGTTCGATGGAGCCAATGGCGAAGGCCCCAACGGCAAAGTACAGGAGTACGACTGGGGACGTTTCTATCATGTTATCGACAGCCTACAGCCAAAGGCGGTTAAAGCAATAATGGGTGACGATGTAAGGTGGGTAGGTAATGAAAAAGGACTTGGTAGAGAAACTGAGTGGAGCGTAACGCCATTGCAGCCTAATATCAACGAAGCCATCACAAATGAAAACAAACGCCTGAATATCTCCCCCACTTCAAAAGAGTTAGGCAGCCGTCAGCTTATTTCTGAAGCACAGACGCTATACTGGTACCCGTCGGAAGTTGACGTATCAATTCGCCCGGGCTGGTTCTATCATCCTGAACAGGATAATCAGGTAAAAACATTGCAGCAGCTAGTGAACATCTATTTTAATTCTGTAGGCATGAACTCGGTATTGTTACTTAACATACCACCAGATAAACGAGGCAGAATACATGAGGTTGATGCCGAACGCCTGAATCTGTTTGGCTCATATATCAGAAACACCTTCAGAAATGAAAAGCTTAACGATGGAGAAGCAGCCTGGAAAGCCCGTTCAGGTGCCTCAAAAGAATTTTCAATTCAGCCGGGAGAAACAATCAACACTGTTATGCTTCAGGAAGATATCCGCAAGGGCCAGCGTGTGGAAGAGTTTATATTAGAAGGGCTAATAAACAATGAATGGGTGAAACTGGCCGAAGGTACTACCATCGGTTACAAACGATTGCTCAAATTCAATGATGTAGCACCTACAGTACTAAGGGTCACAATCTCAGAAACACGCGACATTGCAAACATTGCAAAAGTGGGTGCCTATTATGCACCGCTACTGGAAGAAGCAGCCAAAGAGATGCAGTTATCAGATATTTCCGCCGAGTCGTGGAAAATCACCAGTGACAACCCTCTTACTGTTGACCTTGGTGAGCTTTACAAGATAAAAGGGTTTACATATAGACCCGTTGATAACAGGGAACCGGTTTTCACATATATTTTCAAGGTGAGCGGCGATGGTAATACCTGGGTTGATGCCAAAAAGGGAGAGTTCAGCAACATCAAAAACAACCCCATCCCGCAACGCATAATATTCAGCGAGACAATCAATGCCCGTTACTTTCAACTCGAAGCACTCAGTGGTGCCGATGGAGGAAAACCGGCAACAGATATGAACCAGATCGGTATTTTAACAAAATAGACATATGAGGAAAATATTACTGTTTCTCTCAATTTTCGTAATATCTGTAAGCTACGGACAAAACATCGGTGATCTGTTCAAGTCGATGCCGACTGTCCTGCTTCCGGGTATCTCTGAAGGCAACAAAACCATGCTGCTTGTAAACACTGGCAAAACGACCATACCCTATACGCTGGGAGAGATAAGTAAAATAAAGCAAAATGACGATCTACTGGAGATAAAAACCTCCGGTGTAGGTACAATCCAGTTGAAATTGCTTCCCGTAGCACAAGATTCAATGATCATCTGCATGATTAAAACCGTATGCGGAGAAGTATGCGACAGCCACATCACTTTTTACGACACAGAGTGGAATGAAATTTCAGGCAAACCCCTTATACCGGATATTTCGGAGGAATTTTTCTTCGATTCTTCAAAAAAAGAGATGGAAAATTATAAATATGCAGTATCTTTGCCTCACATTTATCCGGTCTCGGCAAAATTCAGTAATGATACAAGCGATTTGGTCCTGACATTCAATTACAAACATCTTCTTACTGCCGATCAGA
Organism: Proteiniphilum sp. UBA5463; assembly: GCF_002427225.1. Classification (NCBI taxonomy): domain Bacteria; kingdom Pseudomonadati; phylum Bacteroidota; class Bacteroidia; order Bacteroidales; family Dysgonomonadaceae; genus Proteiniphilum; species Proteiniphilum sp. UBA5463. Next base: position 23,546 of record NZ_DIQL01000029.1, read on the forward strand.
TAATGCAGATAGAGCCTTTTCTGAAAAGTGATACCGTTGTTTTGCATTGGAACAACGCCACTTTCAGGTAAAGAATATTAAACCCTGCACCCGTAGTTCAATGGATAGAATACCGGATTCCGGTTCCGACGATGTGGGTTCGATTCCCGCCGGGTGTACTTGAAGCAAACCCATTCAGCTAATATTCAGCTGTTTGGGTTTTGTTTTTTATCATTTTGCATAACATTTGCAAAACATCATAGAAATCAGTAAAAAAAATGCACCGAATTATTTTCTCAGATCCAGTTTATTTAATAACAAGATAAGTAGCTTTAATTTATCTCACCCGGCAAAGTAAAACCATAAAAAAAGTTCCAAAAACAGGCTGAGAATTGCGGAAGTACATATGTAATTGTCCGAAGTGTGAAAGAAGCTATCGAAGAAATGAAGTTTTATTTAAAATAATGTCTATATTTGTGAATTAACTATTTAAATTTTATAATCATGAGTTTAACTGAGCAACTTAAAGATGGGAAACAAGCAATCGATTGGGAACAACGCAGGTACGAAATTGCAAAAGAAGTATACTGTATCAATATAACTGATAATTCTAATACACCAGACAACATGGTTGCTAGCAGGGCTATTAAACTAGCAGATGTGCTCATAAAAGCTCTTCGCGGGTATTGAATAAAAAGTCAACAACCCCTGGTCTATTAAAAATTCATTTTATATTTCATTTTATTAAGTTATTGCAAAATATCTTTACTGGTTGTTTTCATTTGCGCATGTGGTAGATTACCGTGATCATTTGCTTTCTTTTCTATAAGAAAGTCAGGCAAAAATTAAACTTAAATATTCAAACACTGTTTTGTTGGATATTTTATATATTTTTGTGCGAAAGTATTTTTTGTTCTTACAATATGAAAGTTGATTTAAACAGCGGCGTATATATTGAAATTGGTGGGGAATTGGGTAGATATAATTCTTTACCTGTAGATGTATTAGCTAAAATCGCCAAAGACTTTCAGAATTTGATAATATCAATTGCAAAACACACATTATCATCAGATGAATTTATCGACCTAAATAATTTCCAACTTGAGTTGACTGGGTTCGAAAAAGCTAGTGCTGTTCCAAAATTTTCATATTCTTCTAGAGCAGAAAGTAAATCAGGTTTCTTATGGGAGTCTCAACGAAATCTTGTAAATGATAATTTTAACAATGTCTTACAAATTGCGAACAAAGGAGACTATTATGAACTAAAAAAAATATTGCCTAACCCTGAAGCTAGGACCCCAATTGTTGAGAATTTATATTCATTTACAAGTAATTTTAAAGATTCACCGGTAAGTTTCGTTGATTACAATAGAAGAACAAAGAAAATCACACCTATATATAAAATAAACACATTCAAAGAAGCTGCCAAGAAAGAGTTGATAACCCCCATAATCGAAATTGATAAAGAAATAAGTAAAACGGAGCTCGAGGTCGTTGGATTTGTTAAAGAATTTAGGGAAGGTGAAAAAACCACCCAGAAAAGGGTCATTGAATCTTTTAGTGACTCTAACTTTACACTTGGATATGCTCCAAAGAAAATCTCAACACCGACTAAAGTGTATTGTTTACGATATCCTTTAATATCATCGTTTCAGAAGGAGAATAATTACTATGTAATCAAATCAGAAATGCTAGATATTATTGGGACTGGGAGAGATGAGAATGAAGCTAAAGCTTCTTTTGCAGAAGAGTTCGATTTCATATATAGGAGGTTAAATACCCTCAACGACGATCAATTAACAGAACGAAACAAACTGATTAAGATAAATATTAATAATATAGTCTTAGGCACTGAATAATGAGCGTATTAGATCCAAAGAAAACTTATCGTAATTTAAAGAAAAAGGGATTCATTGATTCTCCAGATAAAAGTGATGACCATAAATATCTAGAATTACACCACGAAGGCAAATTTGTATTATATACAAAAATTAGCCACGGCAACTCGGACATCGATGACTTTCTCATAAAACAAATGAGTGATCAATGTAAATTGTCAAAAAAAGAATTCATGGAATTAGCCAATTGTCCTTTGAGTAAAGGAAAATATTTAAAAATATTGGAAGGTAAGAAACTACTTCAATAATACCTTTCGAATAATGTGAATCATTCTTCACTTGCTATATATACAGTAATTTTTTTTACCCCTCGCTGCACGAACGAGGAACCAATCATTTAATCGCAAATTATCTCACCCGGCAAAATTATACCAAATCGATTTTACCTTTAATATCCTGGTATCATAATTTTCAATAAATTCTTTTATTGAATTTCTTGCCCGATAGGAACGATTATAACATATCTTTCTGTTTAT